>NZ_JACJLC010000292.1 GCF_016901955.1 Pseudoflavonifractor phocaeensis | reverse complement strand
CATAAAGCACCGAATTGCCAGACGAGGAGTGGAGAGTTCCTCGCATCTTGGAAAGCACCGCTGGGTTGTCGAGCGAACCTTTGCCTGGTTCCATCGATACAGACGTCTGCTTGTCCGATATGAACGCAGGGCTGATATTCATTTGGCCTTTCTTACTCTGGCTGCCGCTTTGGTTGCTTTTCGGTTTTGTTAGGCACTCT
>NZ_JACJLC010000291.1 GCF_016901955.1 Pseudoflavonifractor phocaeensis | reverse complement strand
AAGGTTGAAACATTGTGATTTAAGTACCATTCCGAAAAAGAGCGCATAAGACCACGCCCCCTAAAAGCGGGCGAAAAATGAAGTTATGCTAAAAGCCTAAGCAGTAGTTGGAGCAGTCACCAGATAACCTTGCCGCTGGAGAATAAAGATGGCTTCTTCCACGGAAACCTCACGGTGTGCAGGTGGCTGATCGCCCTTGC
>NZ_JACJLC010000030.1 GCF_016901955.1 Pseudoflavonifractor phocaeensis | reverse complement strand
CCCCCCAGAGCAGCCAGTCCCCCGCTGCCGAGGTGGCCGTGGTGAGCAGGAACCAATACTCCAGCGGGCTGTACAACGTCACCCGCTCTCTGGAGCGGTATCGCGTCGCCCTGGTGGCCGTCGTGGTTCTGCCCCTGTCGGCAGGGGCCGTCCTCTTTTTGTGGTATATCCTGTGGCGGAAACACAAGGCCGCGGCCGACCGGGCCATCGCCAGGCTCACCGGCTGCCTGTGGCCGGAGATCAAAATCGTCCTGTTTTTCCCCTATTGCGCCCTGGCCTTTTTTGCCCTGTATGTGACGGCCTGGCTCATCCTGGGCCGGGGATTCTCCGACCTGGTGCCCTATCTGCTGGTGCCTGCGGCCCTGTGGCTGGGCTACCTCTATGTCAATGACCTGCGGTACAATTTCGGCACCATGAAGGCCAAAAGCCCCCTGGTGGCCCTGAGCCGGGCCGTCCGGGCCCGGGAGCTGCGCTACCCGGTGGGCCAGCGGCTCTGCCGCCGCGGCGCCCTCCAGTTCCTGCTGTGCGTCCCCTTTTTCCTGTTCTGCGCCCTGGCGGCTCTGCTCCTCTTCGGGTTCTGGATCAACAGCCTGCCCATCCTGCTGCTGATGCTGGTAGTGGTCGGAGCCGGGGTGGCCCTCATCGTGCTCCAGCTGCGGCTCATGGCCCAGAACCGGCAGGCCGCCGCCGACCTGGACCTGCTGCTGGACCGGGTGCTGGCTGTGGGCACAGACCAGGCCTCTCATACTCCCCTGCCGGCGGACTCTGACCTGCGGGCCGCCGCCGACAGCCTGGACCAGATGGAGACCCGGCTGCGTCAGGCGGTGGAGGAGCAGGTGAAGAGCGAAAAGCTGAAGCTGGAGCTCATCACCAACGTGTCCCACGACCTGAAAACCCCCCTCACCTCTATGGTGAGTTACCTGGAGCTGCTGCGGCAGGAGGAAGAACTGCCCGACCATGTGAAGGACTACCTCCAGGTGCTGGATCAAAAGACCCGGCGGCTCCAGGCCATGGTGCTGGACGTGTTTGACGTAAGCAAGGCGGCCACCGGCAACCTGAAAACCGATGTAAAGCCCATTGACTTCACAAAATTACTGCGCCAGACCCTTGCCGACCAGGATGAGGCCATTTCCGCCTCCCGTCTCACCTTTCGGATGGATCTGCCCCGGGAGCCGGTGTACATCCTGGCCGACGGAGACCGGCTGTACCGGGTGTTCCAGAATCTGGTGCAAAACGCCCTGAAATACGCCCTGGAGGGCTCCCGGGTGTACCTGTCCCTGACGGTGTCCGGAAACACGGCTACCGCCGCCCTGTCCAACACCTCCCGGGAGGAGCTGCCCCAGGAGGTAGATCTCACCGAGCGATTTGTCCGGGGCGACCAAAGCCGCACCGACGGAGGCAGCGGCCTGGGGCTGTCCATCGCCCGCACCTTTACCGAGGCCTGCGGCGGCGCCTTTACCGTCTCCACCCAGGCTGATCTCTTTACCGCCCAGGTGAGCTTCCCCCTCACCGCCCGGCGACCCGAGGAGGACACAGAATGAAAAAAAGCCTGTGCTGCCTTTTGTCCATCCTGCTGCTGGCAGGCTGTGCTCCAAAAGAGCCGGACACTGAGGCCACCGCCGCGGAGATCGGCAACGCCGTGGTCGCCTCCCAACCGGAGGAGTTTTGGGCAGCCCTTCACCCATTATCCGCCGACCAGGATCCGGAAGAGCTGGCCGTCTATCTGTCCACCGCCTACGGCCTCCCCAGGGAGGCCTGGGTGGACGGGGTGGCTGGCTATGCCGAGGGCATGGGCGCCAGCGAAATGGCGGTGCTCCAACTGGCCGACGGCTGGGACAAGGAAGAGGCAGTACAGGCTCTGTGGGACTATATTGATGGCAGGCTGATCGACTTTACAGGCTATGCCCCGGAGGAGGCCGCCCTGGTGGAGGACGCCCTGGTGCTGGAACGGGGCCGATGGCTGCTGCTGGCCATCTGCCCCGACCCGGCGGCGGCGGACTCCGCCTTCCGCTCCTTCTTTGGGGAGGTCCAACAGACCGTCCGGGACCCCGGCGGCGGCAGCCACGAAAAGGTGGAGATGACCCTTTATGACACCAGCCCGGTGGTGGAGGCCTACCGCTCTGGGGACGCCTCCGCCCTGTCCGATATGGACCGGGCAGTTCTGGAGGCCTGCGTCAAAGTCATGGAGGAGATGCTGACGGCGGACATGACCCCGGCGGAGCGGGAATTAGCCATCCATGACTGGATGATCGACCACACCGATTACGACAGGACCGAGGCCCTGCCCAACAACCAGCACCCCTACGGCCTGCTGTTGGAGGGCCAGGCCATCTGCATCGGATACGCCAACACCTTCCAATTGTTTATGGACCTGCTGGATATCCCCTGTATCACCGTGGTCAGCGACACCCACGCCTGGAACCAGGTACAGCTGGACGGGGAATGGTACGGGGTAGACGTGACCTGGGACGACCCTATGGGCTCCTACGAGGACGTGCCCGCCGCCGGAGAGCCGGCCCATCACACCTACTTCAACGTGACGGGCGACTTCCTCCGGGAGACCGGCCACAAGTGGGAGGCGGACGGAGTACCCGAAGCCACCGGCACCCGCTACGCCTGGCAGCCCTCCTGACGCCCTGTCAACATCTTAAAGATTGATAAATTTTTTCCCTCCCTCTTTACAGCGGCGGCATTTTCCGCTACAATGGGAACAGATTTCAACCGGGAGGTGTGACAGGTATGGAGACAGGTTATACCCGTAAATTCAGCATCCACTACGACAAGGATCCTGAGATCAAAGAGGTACTGACCTCCGTATACAATTCCCTCCAGGAGAAGGGATATAACCCCATCAACCAAATTGTGGGCTACATCCTGTCGGAGGACCCCACCTATATCACCAACTACAATAACGCCCGTTCCCTGATCCGCAAGCTGGACCGGGACGAGTTACTGCAGGAGCTGGTGAAGCAGTACCTGAGGGATTGAGCAAAGCGCCCGCCGGTTTTGGCGGGCGCTTTCCATGTTCCGGGGCGGCCGCGCCGGGGTCGTCGCGGCCCACGCAGGCGGTATGATTTTGCCTGTAGGGGCGGGGCTTTGTCCCCGCCCGCCGGTACCGGGGCAGGAAACGTCACGCCGGGCGGGTCTGGGACCCGCCCCTACGCGGACGGCTCGGGTTCCTCATCTCCACTCTCCACAAAACAAGGGCCTGCCGGTTTGGCAGGCCCTTGTTTACACTTACATTCAGTTCATCTGCTTGCGGCGGGACAGGTTGATGGTACCGTCCTGCATGGAATCCACGTCGTCCAGGCTCTTGCCGGTACCGTAGGCCACGCAGGAGATGGCGTCGTCAGCCACGTGGGTCTCGATGCCGGTGTGGGACTCGATGAGCTTGTCAAAGCCCCACACCAGAGAGCCGCCGCCGGTCATACAGATGCCGTTGGTGGAGATGTCGGCCACCAGCTCGGGGGGCGTGCGCTCCAGCACCCCGTGGATAGCCTCCAGGATGCGGGTGGAAACCTCCTCAAAAGCCTCGATCATCTCGCTGGAGGACACGGTAAACACCCGGGGCAGGCCGGTCATGAGGCAGCGGCCCTTGATCTCAATGGTCTGCTCCTCCGGGCGGGGGAACACGCAGCCGATCTGCATTTTCAGCTCCTCGGCGGTGCGCTCACCGATGAGCACGTTGTGCTTGCGGCGGATATACTTCACAATGGCCTCGTCAAACTGGTCGCCGGCGATCTTGATGGAGGTGGACTCCACGATACCAGACAGGGAGATGACGGCGATATCGGTGGTGCCGCCGCCGATGTCCACGATCATGTGGCCGTCAGGCTTGGCGATGTCGATACCGGCGCCAATGGCGGCGGCCACGGGCTCCTCGATGAGATACACCCGCCGGGCGCCGGCCTGGATACCGGCGTCGATGACGGCCCGCTCCTCCACCTCGGTGATGCCGGAGGGAACGCAGATGACGATACGGGGCTTGAACAGCCGGAAGGAAGTGACCTTGCGGATAAACTCCTTCAGCATACGCTCGGTCATGTCATAATCGGAGATGACGCCCTCCCGCAGAGGACGGATGGCCACGATATTGCCGGGGGTACGCCCCAGCATCTGCTGAGCCTCCGTGCCCACCTTGAGCAGCTTGCCGGTGTTCTTGTCAATGGCCACCACGGAGGGCTCCCGCAGCACCACGCCCTTGCCCTTTACGTAAACCAGGATGGAAGCTGTACCCAGATCGATACCGATATCTTTACTGAACATATCTGCACCTCAAGTTCTTACTCTATCTTGTAATGGATGATTATTCCAGAAATGTGGGTTTTGTTTGCATCTACATTATTATACAGAAGCCGGCCATCCATTTCAACGTAAATTTCCGCTAATTTTCTTACAAATCCCTGCCCTCCGCAGGGCAGAGCGACTACCGGGCCCGGGCCAGGGTGGCGCACATCACGTCGGAAGCTCCCATGGTGCGCAGCATCCGGGCGCACTTCCCCCCGGGACTATGGTCCCGGGGGGACCCCATTTCCACTGGTCTGGCGGAAATGAATCCCGCCAGACCAAGGTTTTGGCCCATGGCCAAAACGCTTGTACGCGCCAAAAGGCGCGCCGCCCAGGCCGGGTCTCTGTGCGCCCCGCTGCCCTACCGGGCCCGGGCAAGCGTGGCGCACAATACATCGGAAGCCCCCATGGTGCGCAGGATCCGGGCGCACTCCGACAGGGTGGAGCCGGTGGTCACCACGTCGTCGATGAGCAGCACCCGCTTCCCCGCCACCAGCGACCGGTCCACCTGGCGGTAGGCCCCCAGCACATTGGCCCGGCGCTGGGCCTCCTCTTCCAGGCCGGACTGGGGATCGGTGTCCCGCTCCTTCCGCAGGGTCTCCACCGCCACCTCCCCCAGCGCCAGGGCGGCGGCACTGGCCAGAAGGAAGGCCTGGTCATAGCCCCGCTCCTTTTTCCGCTGCCGGGACAGGGGTACCCAGGTGATCAGGTCGTACTTCCCCTCCAGATGGTCATGGACGCACTGGGCCACCAGCGTTCCGTAGGCCTTATGATAGCCCCGCAGGCCCCGGAATTTATACCGGCGGATGGAGTCCCGCACCTTGTCCTGATACCGCAGGGGCGAGACGCACAGGGAGAAAAATTCCCCCTTCTGCTCCGCCTGGCCCTCGGTGAGCCAGGGCAGCTCCCGCTGGCATTTGGCGCAGAGATGGATCTCACCCCGGCCCAGGATGCGCCCGCAAAAAACGCACTTGGGCGGAAAGAGCAGATCCAGCAGCACCCCCAGGGGCCCGCTCATTGCTTGTCCTCCGCGGGGATGGGGCCGTGCTCCTTCTCAAAGTCCCGGATGCAGCTCTGGATCAGATAAAGGATCTGACCGCTCATGGAACGGCCCTCATAGGCTGACACATATTGGAGCTTGTCATGCAGCGTCTTATCGGTACGGATACTGAGATGATTGGTCTTTTTCATATGCTCTGCCCCCCTTCATCCGTGGTAAGCAAAGCATATCTTATGCACAAAATCTTAGTTTATTGTTAGTGCATTTTTACGGCACAAAATTTGAGAAAAAAGAGAGGGTTTCGCCCCGAGGGGCGAGTTACTTTCTGTGCGGACAGAAAGTCACCAAAGAACCGTCAAAGGGGAGAGGGATTTCGATTTCCCTCTCCCCTTTGAGATCCCCTCTCCTTGAAACGACCAATCAGGGGGGAGGCTTCGGCCTCCCCCCTATTGGATGTACCCCCCTCCAGGGGACGGGGGACGAGGGACGGGAGATGGTTGCCTTTTCCGTCACGTTCTGCTATAATGACGGCTGCCGAGTATGAGATATTTTCGGGCTTTGGCCCGTGTGCTGGAGGTACGTTATGGGACTTTGGAGACTGGTCCGGGGCATGGACCTGAAACGGATGAGAAAGACCGCCAGAGAGGTGGCCCGCACCGCCCACCGGCCCACCCCGGTGATCTTCTGCGACATGGTGTGGTGCGGCCTGCACTATCAGGCCGGCTATCTGGACTACTCCCTCTTCCACTTCTGGGAGCTCAACGGCGCCCAGCGGGCCACCGTCCTCACCCGTGGCAAGAACAACCGCTACGTAGCCGCCCTCAACAGCCGCAAGGAGTGGAACACCTTTGACGTGAAGCCGGAGTTCCTCACCCGCTTCGCCCCCTATGTGGGGCGTAAGTGGCTGGATCTGGCCAACGCCTCCCCGGAACAGTTCCAGGCCCTGGGCCAGGAGCTGGGCCGCTTTATCGTCAAGCCCCGGGACGGCACCCACGGCGACGGGGTGGAGATCCTCCGGGCCGATCAGGTGGAGGACTGGTCCGCCCTGCTGGCCAGGCTGAAGGAGAACGGCCAGACCCTGATGGAGGAGGTCATCCTCCAACACCCCGACCTGAACGCCATCTGGCCGGGCTCCATCAACACCCTGCGCATTGTCTCCTTGCTGAAGGACGGCAAGGCCCACGTGGTGGCCTCCTACCTGCGGGTGGGCAACAGCGACCGGCCGGTAGACAACTTCAACGGCGGCGGCATGGTGGTACCGGTGGATAAGCAGACCGGCGTCATCCAGTGCGCCGCCCGGGACAAGGCGGGGGACCTCTACGAGCGCCACCCCGCTACCGGCGTCAAATTCCAGGGCTATCAGCTCCCCCTGTGGAGCGACATCCTCCAGTTGGTGCAGAACGCCGCCCAGGTGGTGCCCACCGTCCGCTATGTAGCCTGGGACGTGGCGGTCACCCCAGACGGCCCCGTTCTGGTGGAGGGCAACCAGTACCCCGGCCACGACATCTACGGTCTGCCCGGTCAGAACCCCAGCAAGATCGGCATGCTGCCTACCCTGGAGTCCATCGTGCCCCTGAGCAGTCTGTGACACACGGCCCCGCCTGCCCGGCGGGGCCGCTTTTTAATCTCCGGCGGTTTTATGGAAAAAGTCGCACCAGGGCCGCAGCGTGCAGTTCTGGCAGTCCGGCTTCCGGGCGGTACACACCGCCCGGCCGTGGAGCACCATCCGGTGGCAGAAGTCGCTGGATTCCTCCGGCGGCAATACCTGCCGCAGCTGGGCCTCGGTTTTCACCGGGTCCTTGGTGCCGTCGGTGAGACCCAGCTTGCCGGTGATGCGGATGCAGTGAGTGTCGGCCACCACCACCCCCGGGGTGTGGTACACGTCCCCCAGGATCAGGTTGGCCGTCTTGCGGCCCACACCGGGCAGCTTGAGCAGATCCTCCATATTGTCGGGCACCACCCCGCCATACACGTCGATGAGCATCCGGGCGGCAGCCACGATATCCCTGGCCTTGGCCCGGAAAAAACCAGTGGAATGGATGTAGCTCTCCACCTCGGCCACGTCGGCCTCCGCCAGGGACTCCAGGGTGGGGAAACGACCGTACAGCCCCGGCGTGACCATATTTACCCGCTCATCAGTACACTGGGCAGCCAGGCGGACGGCAAACAGCAGTTCATAGGGCTTGGGATATTGTAAGGAGCAAAGCGCGTCGGGATAGAGCCGCTTCAGCTCCTCCACAATGGCAAGAACCTCCTGTTGGTTTTTCATCAGATCACCTCGTTAGACAATATAGCACAGAACCAAACAAAAAACGAGTGGGTTTTTCCTATGGTGACGATTGTATTTTTTCCCCGCATCCATTATAATGGTTTAAATCGCTAAAATTTTGAAAGGTGGCGACAGAAATTGGTAAAGGATATCATGGAGTTTTTGACGGCCTCAGACCCTGAGGTGGGTCAGGCTGTCAGGGCGGAGTACGACCGTCAGCGGCGCAACATTGAACTCATCGCTTCGGAGAATTTCGTCAGCCCGGCGGTGCTGGCGGCAGCCGCCACGGTGCTCACCAATAAATACGCCGAGGGCTATCCCGGCAAGCGGTACTATGGCGGCTGCCAGTGCGTGGACGTGGTGGAGGACATTGCCCGGAAGCGGGCCTGTCAGCTCTTCGGCGCCGACCACGCCAACGTGCAGCCCCACTGCGGCGCCAACGCCAACTATGCCGTGTACCAGGCCCTGTGCAATGTGGGCGACACGGTACTGGGCATGGATCTGGCCAACGGCGGACACCTGACCCACGGTTCCCCTGTGAACTTCTCCGGCAAGAACTACAAGATCGTAGCCTACGGCGTCAACGACCAGGGCTACATTGACTACGACCAGGTGCGGGATCTGGCCAAAAAGCATCAGCCCAAAATGATCCTGGCCGGCGCCTCCGCCTATCCCCGGATCATCGACTTCAAGACCTTTGCCGACATCGCCCACGAGGTGGGAGCCTACCTCTTTGTGGACATGGCCCACATCGCCGGCCTGGTGGCCGCCGGGCTCCACCCCTCTCCCGTCCCCTATGCCGACGTGGTGTCCACCACCACCCACAAGACCCTCCGGGGCCCCCGGGGCGGCATGATCCTGTGCAAGGAGGAGTTGGCCAAGAAGATCGACTCGGCCATCTTCCCCGGCAGCCAGGGCGGCCCCCTGGAGCACATCATCGCTGCCAAGGCTGTGGCTCTGGGCGAGGCCCTCAAGCCCGAGTTCAAGACCTACCAGCAGCAGATCGTCAAGAACGCCGCTGCTCTGGCAGACGCACTGCTGAAGGAAGGCTTCGACCTGGTCAGCGGCGGTACCGACAACCACCTGATGCTGGTGGACCTGCGGCCCGCTCACCTCACCGGCAAGGAAATGGAGCACCGCCTGGACGAGGTGAACATCACCGTCAATAAGAACGCCATCCCCAACGACCCCGAGAAGCCCTTCGTCACCTCCGGTATCCGGGTGGGCACCCCCGCCGCCACCACCCGTGGCTTCCAGGAAGAGGATATGAAGGTCATCGCCCAGGTCATGTGGCGCACCGCCACCGACTTCGAGGGCAAGCAGGATCAGCTGCGGGATATGGTGGCCGGTCTCACCGCCAAGTATCCCCTGTACGATTGAAGATTCTAAAAAAGCTGCCGCGGAAATCCTGCGGCAGCTTTTTACGTATTGAGGATCTTCAGGGACAGGCCCTGCTTCATGGCGTAGGAAATGGTATACATGGTCCCTCCCAGCAGTCCGTCGTACACAGCGATAAGATGGGACGCATGATCCACCAGGTAGCGGTCCCGGCGAAGCATACAATTCCGGTCATATTTGCGCTGGACCATAGTCTCCAGATCACAGGCGGCCACCAGGGCGAAATACCGGTCCCGGTCCCGCTCGGTCCAGCGGGCTGCCTGGGTCTCACAGGGGAGCACCGCCTCTATGGTAACGTCCGGATACCGCTCCCGCAGATCCAGTACCGCCTCACAGAAATAGAAGTCGGCACCCCGGGCCATGCCGCACAGAAAATGCCGCATTCCTTTCCCGTATGCCCCCTCTACGGCGGCGGCCAGCCGGTCTTTCAGATCCAGGCAGCGGGGATCCCGCTCATCTTCCCGCCAGGGCAGCTTCTCCGGCCGGTGGCCGGTAAAGCAGCAGCTGTTCTCCCGTCTCACGGCCGCCCCTCCTTTTTGATATGGTATCCATATTGTATGTGCTCCCAGAAAGAAAGTCAACCCTAAATCGAACATTTGTTTTAATCAAAAAAACCTTGCAAATCATTATGTAATGTGTATAATGAAAGTGGAAACTGAATGACTGTCTTCAGGGCAGGGTGAAACTCCCGACCGGCGGTATAGTCCGCGAGCCAGCTTGGCCGACCCGGTGAAATTCCGGGACCGACAGTAACGCGCTTGGGCGCGAAGTCTGGATGGAAGAAGACGTGTAGCACCACTGGCACGCTCCCATTGCGCACCCTGAAGAACGGCACCTTCAGAGAGTAAGCGAATGAGGAGTGTTTTTTATGTCCCAGATGACATCCGCCCGGCGGCGGGTGAATACCCGGGCCCTGACGGTCACCGCCATGTTCTCCGCCGTGGCCTTTGTGCTCATGTTTTTGGAGTTCTCCATTCCTGTAGTCATTCCGAGCTTTGTGAAGATGGACGTGTCCGAGTTGCCCGCCCTGCTGGCCGCTTTCGGTCTGGGCCCGGTGTACGGCGTGGTGGTCTGTCTGGTAAAGAACCTGCTCCACTTGCTGGTCACTACCACCGGCGGCGCCGGAGAGCTGGGCAACTTCCTGCTGGGCGCCTGCTTCATCCTCCCTGCCGGCCTGATTTACCATATGCACAAGTCCCGGAAAAACGCCATCATTGGCGCGCTGGTGGGCGCCGTGATCATGGCTCTTATGTCCATCCCCTTGAATTACTATATTACCTACCCCGTTTACTCCAACTTTATGCCCATCGACGCCATTTTGGGTATGTATCAGGAGCTGCGTCCCTCTACCAACAGCCTGCTGGAGTGCCTGATGATCTTCAACGCCCCTTTTACCCTGGCAAAGGGCCTTATTGATGCCGCCCTCTGCTTCCTGATCTACAAGCCACTCTCCCCTATCATCCACGGGAGACGATAATCTCAACGGCCTGCCTGTCTCCAAGGCAGGCTGTTTTTTTCCCTCAGGAATAGAACAATTGTTTGACTTTCTGCTGGATCCGGTCTATGATATCCATAGAACCGTAAAACCGTAAAAAGGAGGCCGGATGATGGACCGGGTGATTCTGCACTGTGATCTGAACAGCTTTTACGCCTCGGTGGAGCTGCTGGAACACCCTGAGCTGTGTAACAGACCAGTGGCGGTGTGCGGCGACCCGGAGAGCCGTCACGGCATCATCCTGGCCAAAAACGAACCCGCCAAAAAATACAAGGTCCAAACCGCAGAGACCATCTGGCAGGCCAGGCGGAAATGCCCTGATCTGGTGCTCCTCCCTGCCCACCACTGGAAATACCGGGCATATTCCGGGAAGGTCAATCGTATCTATGAGCGATACACCGATTTGGTGGAGCCCTTCTCCATTGATGAGAGTTGGTTGGATGTGACAGGCACCCTCCACCTCTTCGGCGGAAACGGCAAAGCCTTGGCTGATGAGATCCGCCGGGTCGTGCGGGAGGAGCTGGGCCTCACCCTGTCGGTGGGAGTTTCCTTTAACAAGGTCTTTGCTAAAATGGGCAGCGATTATAAAAAACCAGACGCCACCACTCTCATCACCCGGGAGAATTTTCAGCAGCTGCTGTGGCCTCTGCCGGTGACTGACCTGCTCTTTGTGGGCAAGGCGGCAGCCAACGTGCTGAACGGTTATGGCATCCGCACCATCGGGGACCTAGCCCGATTCGACCGGGACAGCCTGGGGCGTATCCTTGGCAAGGGAGGATACACCCTCCACGACTACGCCACCGGCCGGGAACACGCCCCAGTGCTCCCAGCCCGGGAGATGCCCGGCCCTAAGTCAGTGGGCAACGGCCTCACTTATCCCCGGAACCTGACAGGATGGGAGGAGCTGCGCACCGCTCTTTCCGAGCTGGCCGACGAGGTGGCCGCCCGGCTGCGCAAGCACGGGCTGAAGGCCACCACCCTCCAGCTCACCATCCGGGACCCCGGCTTCAAGGACATCTGCCGGCAGAAGCGGCTCTCCGCCCCCACCTATGTCTCCAGGGATCTGACCCAGTGTGCCATGGAGCTTGCCTATGCCACCTGGCAGGAACAGGCGCCGGTGCGTGCCCTTACCATCACTGCCCAGAATCTGGTGGAGGAGAAGGACGCCGGAGAGCAATTGGACCTCTTTGCTGCCGGGTCCATCCCCCGTCGGGATAAGCTGGAGAAGCTGGAAAAGGCTATGGACTCCATCCGGGACAGATACGGCCGGAGCGCCATCACCCTGGCCTCTGCCGTTCACAGCGCCGAAAAGGACAACCGTGAGGACAGCCGCCTGCCGCCCACCGAATAAAATATACTGAATATTATTTTGTGGTCTTTAATATTATATAGAATCTGACAAAAGATCTGAAAGATTTTTAAGCAAACTGCTGTTTCTGTCCAGAGTTTGGACAGGTTTCGTCTTTTGTCTATTTTCATGTGGGGAAAGAAACGGTATTATGGCACATAAACAAAGCCTTTGAGTGCCGCGAAAGGGGAACTTAATACAATGAATATTCCTGACAGCCTGAAGCGTTACGGATTGGCCAAGGTATTTGATTACCTGGATAAAGCCCCCATGAACAATATGCGCAAGGTCATGGATCTGGTCAACAAATTTGCCGGCGACCAGCTGGACGTCCAGCGGAATGCCTTTGACAACGCCATCAATGATGTGAACTCTCCCGCCCACAAGCTTATTGAGAAGGTGTGGACCGAGACCGATTCCGACGTACTCAAAACGATCTTCAACAACTTCTTTGTCAACGCCAACCTGGTGGGCTGGCCCAAGCAGGAGAAGATGCGGGAGAAGTACGGCTGCAACATCCCCTGGGCCATTCTGCTGGACCCCACCTCCGCCTGCAACCTCCACTGTACCGGCTGCTGGGCGGCGGAGTACGGCAACAAGCTCAACCTGACCTTTGATGAGATCGACTCCATCATCACCCAGGGCAAAGAGCTGGGCATTTATATGTACATCTATACCGGCGGCGAGCCCCTGGTGCGCAAGAAGGACCTGATCGCTCTGTGCGAAAAGCATAACGACGTGGCCTTCCTGTCCTTCACCAACGCCACCCTTATCGACGAGGAATTCTGCCAGGATCTGCTGCGGGTGCGCAACTTTATCCCCGCCATCAGCCTGGAGGGCTTCGAGGAGGCCAACGACAGCCGCCGTGGCCAAGGCGTCTACGAGAAGGTCACCACCGCCATGGCCCTGCTGAAGAGTCACAAGCTGCCCTTCGGCATCTCTACCTGCTATACCAGCGTTAACTATAAGGATATTACCAGCGAAGAATTTTTCGATAAGATCATCGATCTGGGCGCCTACTTTGTGTGGTTCTTCCACTATATGCCCGTGGGTAACGACGCTGCCCCCGAGCTCATGCCCAACCCTGAGCAGCGTGAGGAGATCTATCACCGTATCCGCCACCTGCGGAGCACCAAATCCATCTTTGCCATGGACTTTCAGAACGACGGTGAGTACGTGGGTGGGTGCATCGCTGGCGGTCGCCGCTACCTCCACATCAATGCCAATGGCGATGTGGACCCCTGCGTGTTCATCCACTACTCCGACTCCAATATCCGCGAGAAGTCCCTGCTGGACTGCCTGCGCTCTCCCCTGTTTATGGCTTACCATGACGGGCAGCCCTTCAACGAGAACATGCTCCAGCCCTGCCCCATGCTGGAGAACCCCCAGTGCATTGAGAAGATGGTCCGAGAGACCGGCGCCCACTCTACCGATCCCCAGTCCCCCGAGACCGTGGAGCACCTGACCTCCAAGACCCACCCCTACGCCGACAACTGGGCTCCCACTGCCCAGAAGCTGTGGGAGCAGTCCCACCCCTCCGCCTGCGCCGGCTGCGCTGGCTGCGGCAAATAAGCAAACAGCACAAAGGCGCGCCTGGAAATCCCTGGGCGCGCCTGTATTTTGCCCTATTTTTCTGTCAGAAAAATAACATACTTGACTTTTGGACTTTTAAGTGCTAAACTGCAAAATTAGTACAGGTATGTCTCTTGCACCATACCCACACACACGAAAAGAGGTTTTGTCCAATGAAGAAAAAGATTCTGGCCGGACTGCTCTCCGGTGCTATGGCCCTTTCCCTGGCCGCCTGCGGCGGCGGTGGCGGCGGCGCCGCCAACACCCCCGCCGGCAACAGCTCCACTCCCTCCACCTCCGGGACCACTCCTGTCAGCGGAGAGAGCTACACCGTGGGCATCTGCCAGCAGATGACACACGAGGCGCTGGACGCCGCCACCCAGGGCTTCAAGGACGCCCTCAACGAGAAGCTGCCCGGTCAGGTCACCTTTGAGGAGCAGGACGCCGGCGGCGAGTACGCCAACTGCGGCACCATCATGGACGGCTTCGTGGCACAGGGCGTGGATCTGATCCTGGCCAACGCCACCTATCCCCTCCAGGCCGCCGCCTCAGCCACCGCCGACATCCCCATCCTGGGCACTTCGGTCACCGACTACGCCACCGCTCTGTCCATTGAGGACTGGACCGGCACTGTAGGGGGCAATATTTCCGGCACCTCCGACCTGGCTCCCCTGGATCAGCAGGCCGACATGCTCCAGGAGCTCTTCCCCGATGCCACCAACGTGGGGCTGCTCTACTGCTCCGGCGAGCCCAACTCGGTGTATCAGATCGAGACAATCCAGGGTTATCTGGAGGAGATGGGCTACACCTGCACCCAGTACGCCTTTACCGATGTGAACGACCTGTCCTCTGTGGTCCAGACCGCCTGTGACGGCTCTGACGTGATCTACGTCCCCACCGACAACACCGCTGCCGCCAACACGGAGACCATCGCAAACGTGGTCATCCCCGCCGGGGTGCCTGTCATCGCCGGTGAGAGTGGCATCTGCTCCGGCTGCGGCGTGGCCACCCTGTCCATCAGCTACTACGACATCGGCTACAAGACTGGCGAGATGGCCGCTCAGATCCTCACCGGGGAGGCCGACATCTCCACTATGCCCGTAGAGTTCGCCCCCAACGTGACCAAGATGTACAACGCGGCCAACTGCGAGGCTCTGAACCTGACCATGCCCGAGGGTTACGAGCCCATCGCCTGAGTGCTCCGGCAAAGGGCCCAATATAAGGGCGGAGAAGGGACTTCCCTTCTCCGCTCTTTTCTGGTATACTAGTAAGGATTCAATTCTATTTTTGGAGGCAGATCCATGGACGTCCTGATCTCATTCATCAACTCCCTGCCCGGCGCCTTCGGACAGGGATTGGCCTGGGGCATCATGGCCATCGGGGTGTATATCACCTTCCGCATCCTGGATGTGGCCGACCTGACGGTGGACGGCTCCCTGGCCACCGGCGGCGCGGTGGCTGCCCTGTGCATCAGCCAGGGCTGGAACCCCTGGCTGGCCCTGGTGATGGCTATCCTGGCCGGTATGCTGGCCGGACTTGTCACCGGCCTGCTCCACACCGCCTGCGGCATTCCCGCTATCCTGGCGGGCATTCTGACTCAGCTGGCCCTTTATTCCATCAACCTGCGCATCATGGCTATTGGCAGCGACGCCAAGACCAAGGCCACCCTGGCCCTCAGCGTGGACAAGCAGGAGCTGCTCATTTCCTCCCGGTATATCCGGGCCCTGGATCTGACCAATCCCCTCTTCCTGCTGGTCATTCTCACCGTGGTGGTCATCGCCCTGCTCTACTGGTTCTTCGGCACCGAGCTGGGTTGCTCCCTCCGGGCCACCGGCGCCAATCAGGCCATGGCCCGGGCTCAGGGCATCAACACCAACTCCTGCAAGGTGCTGGGCCTGGTGGTGTCCAACGGCCTGGTGGCCCTGTCCGGCGCTCTGCTGGCCCAGTATCAGGGCAGCTCCACCGTGGATATGGGCCGGGGCGCCATCGTCATCGGCCTGGCCGCTGTTATCATCGGCGAGGTACTGCTGGGCAAGGTCTTCCGCAACTTCGCTCTGAAGCTGCTCTCCTCCGTCATTGGCGCTATCATCTACTATGTGGTCATCACCCTGGTGCTCCGGCTGGGTCTGGAGTCCACCGACCTGAAGCTGCTCACCGCCCTGGTGGTGGCCCTGTTCCTCACCATCCCCTATTGGAAGGGGCGCTACTTTACCAAGACGGTTCGGAAGGAGGCTGGGTCCAATGCTTGAGGTACGGGAGCTCTACAAGACCTTCAACCCCGGCACCATCAATGAGAAGCGGGCCATGAACGGCCTGTCCCTCACCCTGGAGGACGGGGACTTTGTCACCGTCATCGGCGGCAACGGCGCCGGCAAGTCTACCCTGCTCAACCTGGTGGCCGGGGTGTTTCCCCCGGACAGCGGCACTATCTCCATTGATGGCCAGGATGTGACCCGCCTACCTGAGCACAAACGAGCCAAATATATCGGCCGGGTGTTCCAGGACCCCATGATGGGTACTGCCGCCACCATGGGCATTGAGGAAAACCTTGCTCTGGCCTATCGCCGGGGCAAGAATCGGGGTCTGCGCTATGGCATCACTCACGCCGAGCGCAAGCTGTACCGGGAGAAGCTGGCTATTCTTGGATTGGGTCTGGAGGACCGGATGACCAGCAAGGTGGGTCTGCTGTCCGGCGGACAGCGGCAGGCCCTCACTCTGCTGATGGCTACCCTCCAGAAGCCCAAGCTGCTGCTTCTGGACGAGCACACTGCCGCCCTGGACCCCAAAACGGCGGCCAAGGTGCTGGAGACCACTGAGACCATCGTCCAGCGGGACCGTCTTACCACCCTGATGATCACCCACAACATGCGGGACGCCATCGCCCACGGCAACCGACTCATTATGATGGACTCCGGACGCATCGTGGCGGATATCCGGGGGGAGGAAAAAAAGAATCTCACCGTTCAGGATCTGCTGGACAAATTCCACGTGGAGAGCGACCGGATGCTGCTGAGCGAGTAAGAAAAGCCATAAAAATGCCTGGGTACCTCACAGTACCCAGGCATTTTTATACTTACAGTCTCCCGATGCCCTTCTCCCGCTCATAGATGATGCGCAGGCCGTCCAGCACCAGCTGTGGGTCCACCACGTCGATGAGATCGGTGTTATCGGCCACCATCCGGGCCAGGCCTCCGGTGGCGATCACCTTCACATCGGGCTCCCCTATCTCCGCCTTGGCCTGGCGGATCAGGTACTCCATGGCTCCGATATAGCCCATCACCGCCCCCGCCTGGATCTGGCCCACGGCGGTGGTACTCAGCACGGTTGCCGGCTTCACCAGCTCCACCCGGGGCAGCAGTGCGGTTTTTTGGAACAGACCGTCAATGGACACCCGCACCCCGGCGGTAATGCACCCCCCCAGATAGACCCCCTCTCGGCTCACCGCGTCCAGGGTGGTGGCGGTGCCGAAGTCCAGCACGATGAGAGGAGTGCCGTACTTGGCCATGGCGGCGATGTCCGCCGCCGCCCGGTCAGGCCCCAGCCGCTCCTCACTGGCGCAGGGCACATAGGGCAGCCGGGGGTCCAGACCGTCGTCCACCACCAGGGGGGTCTTGCCCACATACTTCTTCATGGCGTTGGACAGGGTGTGCATCACCTGGGGCACCACCGAGCCAATGACCACGTCGTCGATCCGCGCCAGCTCCAGCCCAAACCGCTGGAAATACTGGCACACCAGCAGCCCCAACTCGTCGGAGGTACGGTCGCTGTTGGTCATGGTTCGGAAGCTGCCCTTCAGCTCCGCTCCCTCATAGATGCCAAATACCATATTGGTGTTGCCCACATCGATCGCTAACAGCATACCTTTTTCCTTCCCTTCTTACACATGACTGAGATAACACACCGCGCCGCTGTCCTCCAGCACAGCCACCCCGTAGCTGGCCTCCCGGAAGGAGCCTACCGAGCCGGGGTTGAGGATCCACAGGCCGTTTTCAAACTTGCAGAAGGGCTCGTGGGTATGGCCAAAGCACAGCAGCCTGGCCCCCTCCTCCCGGGCGGATCGCACTGCCAGAGCCATACTCATTTTCACATGATAGATATGGCCGTGGGTCATGAGGATCTTCACCCCGTCCAGGGTGAACAGCCGCTCCTCGGGCAGATCGGGCCGCTGCCCATCGCAGTTGCCCGGTACATAGGTCAGGGGAATGTTGGGAAATTTCTCGGCCAACGCCTCGGCGTCCCGTACCAGATCCCCCAAATGGAAGATGCGGTCCGGGCTCTCCAGCCGTACGGCTTCCTCCATATTAGCCACGTTACCGTGGGAATCAGAAAAAATCAGCACTTTCATAGGATCACCTTCCAGTCAGCGGCACATATAATGAGACGAAGGCCACTATATTTTAGAGATGGAGTTGATGGTATGGACCGGCAAACGGACAACATGGCCGCCCAGCTGCGGAAAAACAAGGACCTGCTGGAGCGGGTGGTGCGTTCGGACGACGCCCAGCGGCTCATGGAACTGCTCAACCGGAAGGCGGGCGGCGGACTGAAGGAGGCTGCCGACGCCGCCGTTCAGGGGGACCCTGCCGCCCTTCTGGATATGGTGCGCCAGGTCATGGGGACCCAGGAGGGCGCAAAACTGGTAGAACGGCTCAATCAGACCGCGCCCAAATCATAATCCCGCAATGGAGGGAAGGAGGGATGGCCCGTGGCCCAGTTGGAGGAACAACTCAACCAGATCCTGGGCGATCCCCAGGCCATGGAGCAGATCCTGGCTCTGGCCCAGTCCCTGTCCGGTAAGGGGCAGGAAAACCAGACCCCTCCCCCGGAGGAGCCGCCCTCCGGGCAGGAGGAGGCTGGCCGGGAGCCCTCCCCCCTCTCCGCCCTGTCCGGGGTGGATCCCAAGCTGCTTCAACTGGGGATGGGCCTTTTATCGGAGTACTCCGCCCAGGACGACCGAAAGACCGCCCTGCTGGAGGCTCTACGTCCCTTTCTGAAGCAGTCACGACAGGAGAAGATCGACCAGGCCGTCCGCATCGCCCGGCTGAGCCGGGTGGTCCGGACTGCCTTTCAGATGCTGGGCCGACAGGGAGAGGAGGAGGCCCATGTATAACCGCTACATCCCCAACGGAGCCTCCTTCACCCGAATTCCGGAGGAGGACGCACCTCCACCCCGTGAAGAGAAGCGCCCCCCGGAGGCGGGGGGCAAGACAAAGCCGGGAGCTCTGAGCCAGCTGCTGAAGGGCCTGAAGCTGGATCAGCTGGACAGCGGGGACGTGCTGCTGCTGCTGATCCTCCTCTTTCTTTTTCTGGAGGGGGACGATATGGAGCTGGTCATCACTCTTGCGCTGGTGTTGCTGCTTGGTCTGAGCTAGCCCGCGCATGGAGCACCGTCCCATCGGGCAGGATAAAACGGGCATCCTCAGGCACCGGCCGCTCCACCGTGTAGGCGGACATCCGGTAAACCAGCTGGCCATCCAGGCGGGTCTCCGCCCCGGCCAGCAGACCACTGTCCACCGACACCCAGTACCGCTCCACATAGCCCAGGCTGTCGGGCTCCAGCTCCACAAAGATACAGGCCACGCCCTCCTTTTCCTCATAGCCGGCGGCGGCAATGAACTTCGGGTCCAGGTCCAGCAGATCCTCATAGGTGGGGATGCGCTGCCCCTCCAGGTCGGCAGACCCGTCCTGGGCGGGACCGGTCATTACTCGGCTGTTCCCCTCATACCACAGCCAGAACTGATCCTCTCCCACAATGGAGTGGCGGACCGTGCCGCCGGGCAGGGTCGCGGTGGTATGGGTCCAGCCGTCGTCCACCCAGACCTCCGCCCGAGTGACGCCGCTCTCCCCTTCTCCCCAGAAGTCCTCGATGGTCACCAAACGGCCATAGCTGTCCGGCCGGGTGAGGGTGCGGGAGATCACGTTCTGTACGGTCTCGGGAGTAACTTCCACCCGCAGGATGCCGTCCTCCTGCTGAGGGGACTGGCTTTGGCTGGCTTCCGGGGCTGGCAGCTGGATGCGGGCGGTATCGGGGGCAAAGAGGGCCACCCCAAAGCTGGACAGCATGGCCACGGTGATGACAATGCCGATGAGCACCACCAGAATATTGCGATTGCGCCGTTCCATGGAGCTCACCTCCCGGGGCAGTGTGTCCTGTGTATCTTATGCCTGGAACTCCGCCGGAGGCTGATCCAGCAGACCGAACTTCCAGAGGATGGCGTCTGTGATCCGGCGGCAGGCAAAACCGTCGCCGTAGGGATTTACCGCGTGGGCCATGGCATGGTAGGCCTCCTGGTCGGTGAGCAGCTGGGAGGCCAGGTGGAAAATGGTCTCCTCCTCGGTGCCGGCGATCTTCACCGTGCCCGCCGTCACAGCCTCGGGGCGCTCGGTCTCCCGCCGGAGGACAAGCACCGGCCGGCCCAGGGCGGGGGCCTCCTCCTGGAGCCCGCCGGAGTCAGTCATCACCAGGTAGGACCGGGCCATCAGGTTGTGCATCTCCTCCACGTCCAGAGGGTCGATCAGGTGGATGCGGTCATGGCCGGAGAGGTACTTGGCCGCCGCCTCCCGTACCACGGGGGACAGGTGGACTGGGTAGACCAGCTCCACATCCTCAAAGGTCTCGGCCACCCGCCGCAGGGCGGTCATGATGTTGGCCATGGGCTGGCCGTAGTTTTCCCGGCGGTGACAGGTGACCAGGATGATCTTTTTGCCGGTATAGTCCAGCCCGTTCAGCAGTTCATTTGCAAAGTGATAATCCTTTACAACCGTGGTTTTCAGGGCGTCGATGACGGTGTTGCCGGTGATGAACACCCCGCCGTCAATGCCTTCCCGTGCAAGGTTTTCCCGATTCGAGGGGGTGGGACAGAAGTGAAGATCGGCAATATCCCCCACCAGTTTCCGGTTCATCTCCTCCGGAAAGGGAGAATACTTGTCACCCGTCCGCAGGCCGGCCTCCACATGACCCACCATGATCTGCTGATAGAAAGCGGCCAGAGCCCCGGCGAAGGTGGTGGAGGTGTCCCCGTGGACCAGCACCAGGTCGGGCCTGGCCTCCTGGAGCACCCCCTCCATGCCCAGCAGGCACTTGGTGGTGATGGTGGACAGGGTCTGCCGGGGCTCCATGATGTTCAGGTCGTAGTCAGGCTTGAGCTGGAAAATATCCAGCACCGCATCCAGCATCTGTCGGTGCTGGGCGGTGACGCAGCAGATGGACTGGATCTCGGGCCGGCTCTGGAGCTCCTTCACCAGGGGAGCCATTTTGATGGCCTCCGGACGGGTGCCGAAGATGGTCATAACACGGATCTGCTTCATTCCTCTTTTTCCTCCTCTTGCTGGAGCTCCTGCTGTTCCTTTTCTTTACGGTTGTTGCTCATAAAGATGTGTCCGGCGATGGCCCCGGCAAAGCACAGGGCCATCATCAGCAGCATGGCCTTCACCGGACCGCTGGTGGTGAGCACCACGGCGGACAGGCCCAGGATACCGCTGATGATATAGAGCACCGCCACCGCCTGCTTCTGGTTGAAGCCCATATCGATGAGCCGGTGGTGCACATGACTGCGGTCGGCGTGCATGGGGCTCTGGCCGTGGGCGATGCGGCGGATGAAGGCAAAGCAGGTGTCAAAAATCGGCAGGCCCAGCATGAGGAAGGGCACCGCGAAGGAAATGATGGTGTAGAACTTGAACAGGCCCTGCACCGACACCACCGCCAGGATGAAGCCCAGGAAGGTGGAGCCGGTGTCCCCCATGAAGATCTTGGCAGGGTTCAGGTTGTAGGGCAAAAAGCCGACGCACGCGCCGGCCAGGGCGGCCATAAGGATGGCGGTCTCTCCTTCGATCACCACCAGAGCAATGACCAGCAGGGTCATGGAGCTGATGGTGGACACGCCGCAGGCCAGGCCGTCCAGGCCGTCGATGAGGTTGACGGCGTTGGTGATGGCCACGATCCACAGCACGGTCACCGGGATGGACAGCCAGCCCAGATCCCAGTACAGATTGGAGGAGAACACGTTGGGATTGGACAGCGTCTCGATCACATTGCCCGAGAGCACCGCCACCAGGGCGGCGCCGATCTGGATGAGGAACTTCAGCTTGGCGCCCAGGGCGTAGATATCATCAAAAATGCCCAGCACAACGATAATGGTAGCTCCCAGCAGCATCCCGCGCATGGAAGGGGTACGATCCAGAAAGATCAGCACGCTGAGCAGGAAGCCCAGATAAATGGCAAGTCCGCCCATCCGGGGAATGGGGTGATCGTGCATCCTGCGGTTGTCCTTAGGCACGTCCACCGCGCCCATTTTAAAGGCCAGGCTCTTGACCACCGGTGTGGCCACCAGAGCCACCAGGAAGGCCACCACCAGGGCGGCCGCCACCATCCCCATCAGGGGTAACTCAGATAGAATCGGCATCGGAAACAGGCTCCTTTTGATCAGCGGGGCAGAAAGCCCACCTTTTTGTACACCTTGCGCAGGGTCTTTTCCGCCACATAGGCGGCCTTCTCAGCGCCGGCGCGATAAACCCCTTCCAGGTAGGCCTTGTCGGCCAGCAGGCGCTGGGTCTCCTCCCGGATAGGCCGGAGCAGCTCTACCACCGCCTCCCCTACCACGGGCTTGAAGGCGCCATAGCCTTTGCCCTCAAACTGGGCCTCGATGGCCTCATAGCTCTCTCCGGTGATGGCAGAGTAAATGCTCATCAGGTTGGACACGCCGGGTTTGGCCTCCCGGTCGTAGTGGACGCATCGCTCGGTGTCGCTGTCGGTGATCGCCCGCTTGAACTTGCGCATGATGTCTTCCGGCTTTTCCATCAAAAAGACACAGCCCTCGGGGATGGACTTGCTCATCTTGGTATCTGGCTGGTTCAGGCTCATGACCCGGGCCCCTGCCTTGGGGATGTAGGGCTGGGGCACCTTGAACACATCGCCATGGAGATGGTTGAAACGGGTGGCCACGTCCCGGCAGATCTCCACGT
Source organism: Pseudoflavonifractor phocaeensis (assembly GCF_016901955.1). GTDB lineage: Bacteria > Bacillota > Clostridia > Oscillospirales > Oscillospiraceae > Flavonifractor > Flavonifractor phocaeensis_A. Next base: position 9,236 of record NZ_JACJLC010000030.1, on the reverse strand, counting down.
GCTGCTTCTGGTCCTCCCCCACCGGCACGAAGTCGGGCTGGTAGAGCAGGATGTCGGCGGCCATCAGACAGGGATAGGTGAACAGGCCAGCGTTGATATTGTCGGCGTGCTTGGCGGCCTTGTCCTTGAACTGAGTCATGCGGGAGAGCTCCCCGAACATGGTATGGCAGGCCAGCACCCAGCCCAGTTCGGCGTGCTGGTGGACGTGGGACTGGACAAAGATGGTGTTCTTTTCCGGGTCCAGACCGCAGGCGATGTAGGTGGCGATCTGGGTCAGGGTCCGCCGGCGCAGCTCCGCCGCCTCCTGCCGCACGGTGATGGTGTGCAGGTCGGCCATGAACCAATAGCAGTCAAACTGATCGGAGAGCTCCGCCCAGTTCTTGATGGCTCCCAGATAATTGCCCAGATGGAGGTCGCCGCTGGGCTGGATTCCAGACAGAAGGACTTTCTTCTCGTTTTCCATGGTAAAACGCACCTCATAAGAGTGATTATTGACGGAAAGGGCCCAAGGCCCCATGTTTCTCTATCATAGCATATCCAAATGCCCTTGACAATCCTTAGAAGAAAAAATAGAATAGGAAGATGAATTTGAAAAAGGAGTCTGTTCCTATGGATATGAACTGGTTTGACGAGATGGAGGCCCGCATCCCCCACGACGGGGTGCGTACTCGATTTGCCCCCTCCCCCACCGGCTATATGCACGTGGGCAACCTGCGCACCGCCCTGTACACCTGGCTCATCGCCCGGCACAGCGGCGGGAAATTCATTCTCCGCATCGAGGACACCGACCAGGAGCGCCTGGTGGAGGGCGCTACCGAGGTCATCTACAACACCCTGCGCAAGTGCGGCCTGACCTGGGACGAGGGACCCGACCTGGGGGGCCCGGTGGGACCCTACATCCAGACCCAGCGCCGGGACCTTTATGGCAAGTACGCCCACCGGCTGGTGGAGCTGGGACAGGCTTATTACTGCTTCTGCGAGAAAACTGAGTCCGAGGAGGACTCCGGCCAGTTTGACCGAGCTGCCGATCCCTGCCGTGATCTGGACCCCCAGACCGCCAAGGCCCGTGTGGAGGCGGGAGAGCCCTATGTCATCCGCCAGAAGATCCCCAACCAGGGTACCACCACCTTCTCCGACGTGGTATTCGGGGACATCACCGTGGAAAACGCCACCCTGGACGACCAGGTGCTCATCAAGCGGGACGGCCTGCCCACCTATAACTTCGCCAACGTCATTGACGACCACCTGATGGGTATCACCCACGTGGTCCGGGGCAGCGAGTACCTGTCCTCCGCCCCCAAGTACAACCTGCTCTACCAGGGCTTCGGCTGGGAGGTACCCACCTATATCCACTGCTCTCCTGTCATGCGGGATCAGCACAACAAGATGAGCAAGCGCAAGGGGGACCCCTCCTATGAGGATCTCATTGCCATGGGCTACCTGTCCGAGGCAGTGGTAAACTATGTAACTCTGCTGGGCTGGTCTCCCCGTGGGGAATACGCCGAGCGGGAGTTCTTTACCCTGGCCGAGCTGGCGGAGGTGTTCGACATCGGTGGCATCTCCAAGTCCCCCGCCATCTTCGACATGGAAAAGCTGAAGTATTTTAACGCTAACTATTTGCGTTCCCTCTCCCCCGAGGCCTTCTACCAGGGAGCGGAACCCTATCTGAAAGAGGCCGTCAAAACTCCCGGCATCGACCTGAAGCTTATCGCCCCCCTGGTGCAGCCCCGGTGCGACACCTGGCTGGACATCGCTCCCCAGGTGGACTTCTTCGACGAGCTGCCGGAGTACTCCAACGAACTGTACTGCCACAAGAAGATGAAGACCAATGAGGAAAACTCCCTGGAGGCTCTGGGGCAGGTGCTGCCGGTGCTGGAGGGCCTTGACCACTGGACCTACGACGCCATTCATGACGCCCTCATCGGTCTGGCTCAAAAGCTGGAGCTGAAAAACGGCCGGGTCATGTGGCCGGTGCGTACCGCCCTGTCCGGCAAGGCGGTGACTCCCGGTGGCGCGGTGGAGCTGTGCCACATCCTGGGCAAGGAGGAATCTCTCCGCCGCATCAGACTGGGAATGGCTCAGCTGGCAAAATAAGAAAATCATATCAGCCCCTCTTTTACGCAACCTAAGGTAAAAGGGGGGCTTTTTATGTCCAAATCGAGAAAACGGGCGGTTGTCGTCACCTTCCTGGCCACCGCCTTTGTCATCACCGCCGGGTTCGCCGTTCAAGGCCATGTCCGGGCGGCCCAATACCGCCGCCAGCTGGACAACGGCTACCGCTACGCCTTCGCCCAGCTCACCACCGCCACGGGAGAGCTGGAGACCGCTCTGACCAAGGTGAGCCACGCCACCTCTCCCGCCCTGTTCGCCGCTCTGTGTGCCCAGACCTATGCTCAGGCCCAGGCAGCCCAAACCGCCTTAGGCCAGCTGCCCTACGGCAATGTAGAGCTGGAACAGACCGCCGCCTTCCTGGCTCGGGTAGGAGACTACGCCATGTCCCTGGCCCAGGGCACCTCAGCGGAGCTGGTATGTACTGAGGACCACCGGGCCACCCTGGCGGCCCTGGCAGACAACGCCCAGGCCCTTTCCCTCACCCTGGAGACCATTCAGGCTCAGCTGAGCGCCGGCGCCATGGGCCCGGAGGGACTGGAGGAGGCCACCGCCCGGCTGGCCGCCGCCGATGGCCAGGGGCAAGAGCTGGGGGGCTCCGCCTTCCAGAGCGTGGAGGCCGACTTTCCGGAGGTTCCCACTCTGATCTATGACGGTCCTTTCTCCCAGCACCTGGAGGAACAGACCTGCCGGATGCTGGAGGGTCTGCCCCAGGTCAGCGAGGAGGAGGCCAGAGCGGCTGCCGCCGCCTTTCTGGGTCTTCCGGAGGAGGTATTCACCCTCACCGCCAAGAGCGAGGCAAACGTACCCGTTTATGGCTTTTCCGCCCTGGTGGACGGAGGCCAGCTCTACGTGGAGGTAACCTGCCAGGGCGGGCAGATCTGGGAGGTGTTCACCTCCCGTGTACCCGGTGAGGCCGTCCTTAGCCGGCAGGAAGCCTGTCAACTGGCCGCCGGGTTTCTGGCCGATAAGGGCTACCCCCATATGGAGCCCAGCTACTATCTGGAGCAGGATGGTGCGCTGTGGATCCATTTTGCCCCGGTGGAGGACGGGGTGTACTGCTACCCCGATCTGGTGAAGGTGGCGGTGGCTCTGGACACCGGGACGGTGTGCGGATTTGAGGGGGCGGGCTATCTCACCCACCACGGGGACCGCTCCTTCCCCACCCCCGCCGTGGACGTTCAGACCGCCCAGGCCCTGGTGGACCCCTCCCTCACCGTTTTGTCCCACCAGCTGGCCCTCATCCCCACCGGCGGGGAGTACGAGGTGTTCTGCCATGAGTTCAAGTGTCAGGCCGCCGACGGCAGCCATGTGCTCATCTACGTCAACGCTCAGACAGGAAAGCAGCAGAACATCCTCCTGCTGCTGGAGGATGAGAGCGGTACGCTGGTGATCTGAGCACGCGAAGATCCGTCGCTTGCGCTCAGGATGACAAGAAATGGGCCTGCCGCATCATTGTGCGGCAGGCCCGTTTGCGTGTGGATGGGTCTTATTCCAGCTCGAACGCGCCGGTATACAGCTGATAGTACAGGCCGTGCTGGCTGATCAGATCCTCGTGATCGCCCCGTTCCACGATGCGCCCGTGGTCCAGCACCATGATGGCGTCAGAGTTGCGGACAGTGGACAGCCGATGGGCGATGACAAACACGGTGCGGCCGCACATCAGGGCGTCCATGCCCCGCTGGACAATGGCCTCGGTGCGGGTGTCGATGGAGGAGGTGGCCTCGTCCAGGATCATCACCGGGGGATCGGCCACCGCCGCCCGGGCGATGGCGATGAGCTGCCGCTGGCCCTGGGACAGGTTGGCGCCGTTGCCGGTGAGCATGGTGTCATACCCCTGGGGCAGCCGGCGGATAAAGTCGTCGGCGTTGGCCAGGGCGGCGGCGGCCTCCACCTCCTCGTCGGTGGCGTCCAGATTGCCGTAGCGGATGTTCTCCCGGACGGTGCCGGTAAAGAGGTTGGTGTCCTGGAGCACGATGCCCAGGGAACGCCGCAGATCGGGCTTGTGGATGTCGTTGATGGAGATGCCGTCGTACTGGATCTTACCGTCGGCAATGTCGTAGAACCGGTTGATCAGGTTGGTGATGGTGGTCTTGCCCGCGCCGGTAGCTCCCACGAAGGCCAGCTTCTGGCCGGGCTTGGCGAAGAGGGAGATGTCGTGGAGGATGGTCTTGCCCTCCTCGTAGGCAAAGTCCACGTGGTCGAACCGCACGTCGCCGGCCAGCCTGGTGTACTTATAGCTGCCGTCCTCCTGGGGCACCTTCCAGGCCCACAGATTGGTGCGCTGGGTGGTCTCATGGAGGACGCCCTCCTTGTCGAAGGACACGTTCACCAGGGTGACCTTGCCGTGATCGGCCTCCACCGGCTCATCCATCAGGTCAAAGATCCGCTGGGCGCCCGCCAGAGCCATGACCACCGAGTTGAGCTGCTGGGAGATCTGGCTGATAGGGTTGGACAGGCTCTTGGACAGCTGGAGGAAGGTGGCGATGACGCCCAGGGTGATACCGGGGCCGATACCGCTGAGGGCCAGGGCGCCGCCGGCCATGGCGATGATGACGTACTGGACGTTGCCGATGTTGATAAGGATGGGCATGAGGATGTTGGCGTACTTGTTGGCCTTGTCGGCGCTCTCAAAGAGGGCGTCGTTGACCTTGTTGAAGCCCTGCTGGGCCTCCTCCTCGTGGCAGAAAACCTTGACCACCTTCTGGCCGTTGATCATCTCCTCGATATAGCCGTTCAGGTCGCCCAGCTTCACCTGCTGACGGACAAAGTAGCGGCCGCTGCGGCCAGCCAGCACCCGGGTCACCGTCAACATACAAACGATGCACACAATGACCACGCCGGTGAGCAGCAGGTCGGTGGTGAGCATACCGATGAAGGCCACAATGATCATCATCAGGGAGTTGATGACCTGGGGGATGCTCTGGGAGAACATCTGCCGCAGGGTATCCACGTCGTTGGTGTAGACACTCATCACGTCGCCGTGGGCGTGGGTATCAAAGTATTTGATAGGCAACTCCTGCATATGGCCGAACAGGTCGTCCCGGATCTTCTTCTGGACGCCCTGGGAGATAACCACCATCAGGCGGTTGTAGGCCAGAGCACAGATGGTTCCCACCAGATACAGGCAGGCCATCATAGCCAGGGCCCGGATCAGGCCGTCAAAGACCGGGTTGTCCATGGCCAGCAGGGGGGTGATATAGTCGTCGATGAGGGAGCCCAGGAAGAGGGAGCCGGACACAGAGGCGATGGCGCTGACCAGGATGCACATCAGCACCAAAATGAACCGCAGTCCGTAGCCCCGGCCCACGTAACTCATAAGCCGCCGGACGGTGTGGGACTTTTTCACGGGAGAGGGTTTCATATGCTTATTCATCCTCGCTGCCTCCCTTCGTCTGGGACTCATAGATCTCGCGGTAGATCTCGCAGCTCTCCAGCAGCTGCTGGTGGTTGCCCATGGCGGCGATCCTGCCGCCGTCCATCACCAGGATCTTGTCGGCGTCCTCAATGGAGGAGATGCGCTGAGCGATGATGAACTTGGTGGTCTCGGGGATCTCCTCCCGGAAGGCCTTGCGGATCAGGGCGTCGGTCTTGGTGTCCACGGCGGAGGTGGAGTCGTCCAGGATGAGGATCTTGGGCTTCTTCAGCAGGGCACGGGCGATGCACAGCCGCTGCTTCTGGCCGCCGGACACGTTGGAGCCGCCCTGCTCGATGTGGGTGTCGTACTTGTCGGGGAACTCCTGGATGAAGGGGTCGGCCTGGGCCAGCTTGCACACCCGGACCATCTCCTCGTCGGTGGCCTCCTTGTTGCCCCAGCGCAGGTTCTCCTTGATGGAGCCGGAGAAGAGCACGTTCTTCTGGAGCACCATGGCCACCTGCTCCCGCAAGGCCTCCATGTCGTAGTCCCGCACGTCCACGCCGCCCACCAGCACCCGGCCCTCGGTGGCGTCGTACAGGCGGGGGATCAGCTGGACCAGGGTGGTCTTGGAGGTACCGGTACCGCCCAGGATGCCCACGGTCTCGCCGGAGTTGATGGTCAGATTCACATCCTTCAGGCACTCCTTGGCGGGGTCCTTGGCATAGCTGAAGCTGACGTTCTCAAACACCACGGAGCCATCCTTCACCTCATGGACGGGATCGGGACCATTCTTCAGGTCGCTCTCCTCGTTGAGCAGCTCAATGATCCGCTCGGCGGAGGCCCGGGAGATGATGATCATCACCAGCACCATGGACAGCATCATCAGGCTCATAAGGATCATCATGATATAGCTGAACATGCTGGTCAGCTGGCCGGTGGTCAGCTGACCGCCTACCACCAGGTTGGCGCCCAGCCAGGACACGGTGAGCATACAGGCGTAGACGCAGATCTGCATCAGAGGCATGTTGAAGGCCACGATCTTCTCGGCCTTGGAGAAGTCCATGTAGATCTCGTTGGACACCTTGCCGAACTTCTCCTTCTCGTGGTCCTCCCGGACGAAGGACTTCACCACCCGGATGCCCAGCAAGTTCTCCTGCACCACGTTGTTCAGCCAGTCGTACTTCTTGAACACCCGCTCAAAGAGAGGATGGGCCGACTTCATGATGATCAGCAGTCCCACCGCCAGGATGGGGATGACGATGAGGAAGATGAGGGCCAGCTGGGGGTTGATGGTAAAGGTGAGCGCCCAGGCACAGATGAGCATGATGGGGCAGCGCACCGCGATACGGATGACCATCATGAAGGCCATCTGGACGTTGGTCACGTCGGTGGTCAGGCGGGTGATAATGCCGCCGGTGGAGAATTTGTCGATGTTGGAAAAGGAAAACTTCTGCACGTTCTCATACATATCCCGCCGCAGGTTGCGGGAGAAGCCGGTGGACGCCCGGGCGGCGAACCGGCCGGACAGGGCGCCCAGCAGCAGCGCGATGAGGGCCATGGCCACCACCGTCAGGCCATACTGCAGGATGTGGGCCATGCTGCCCGCCTTGACCCCTTCGTCCAGCAGCTTAGCGGTCATCAAGGGGATCAGTACGTCAAAGGCCACCTCACCGATGACGAAAATGGGGGTGAGGATGGTGTCCCGCCAGAACTCCTTGATGCAGCTGGTCAAGCCGCGTTTTTTCTTCATAGGGTTCCCTCCTTAGGATTTGCTTGCGCCGCGGAACAGACCGCGGACGCGCTGTAAGCCGTCCAGCGGGCGGCTTACATGAGATTCCGTTTGAGTTTTTCCACCGTGGCAAGGAACTGCTGGATCTCCTCCTGAGTCAGGCCCTGGGTAAGCATACCCTCCACGCTGCCGATCCGATCCATCACCTGCTGATAAAGCGCGTCGGCCTTGGGGGTGGTGGTCACCCGCTTGAGCCGGGCGTCCCGCTCCACCGCCTGCCGGATAATGAAGCCCTGGGCCTCCAGCCTCTTCAGCAGCCGGGAGGCCGTGGACCGCCGGATGTAGAAGGCCTCTTCAATATCCTTCTGACAGATCTCCTGGTCCCGGTTCTGAGCCAGGAAGCCCAGCACCTTCACCTGCATTTCGGTGAAGTCGTCGCCGCTCCGGGTGACCGACAGCTCCAGCACCTTACGCCGCAGCAGATTGGACAGGGCCTTGATCTCATAGCCCATGTGGCGTTCCTGCCGCATGCCGTCATCTCCTTTGTTTGTTCTGCACTCAGTTTAGTTCCTTTGCTAACTGTTGTCAATGCGCATCATTCACAAAAGCGACTGTCCGGTACAAGATCATTTCTGTGCCCAAAGCGCATGGCCTTGAGGGCGCAAAAACAGCGTGTGCCAGGATCCACTGGCGCACGCCGTAATGTATCACGATTCGCTTTACGATAGCCGGACGGGAATCTTGCTCCCGTTCAGCAAGATATAGTCTACTTGCTCCAGATCCAGCGGCTGGGCAAACAGCATATATTCCACGCCGTCCCCATCGGTGTTGCTGTCGCTGAAGCTGTGACCGTCCCCCCGGCTCAACACAGTTCCGTCCTTGAGCACCACACACACATCGCCGGCACAGGGTATCTTGAACTCCACCCCGACCAGTTCATCGTAGTTGGGCTCCCCCTCAGCCCGCAAAGGAGGCCGCTCCCCCGGAGCAAGGTGTGACGGAGCCGGCTGTGCCGCCCCGCCCTGTGGAGGAAGGAAAGCTGGTCTATCTGAAACTTTCCGAACCCCATCCGTTCCATACATTCCGCCCCCATCCGTTCAAGGTGCGGGACGATGCCAAAATGCAGGAAACCGTGGCATCCATCAAGCTCAACGGCGTTATGGTGCCCGGCCTTGCCCGCCCAGAAAAGGACGGAAACGGCTATGAGATTGTGGCAGGCCATCGCCGCTGCCGTGGCAGCGAGCTGGCTGGGCTGGAGGAAATGCCCTTTATTGTCCGGGATATGACCGACCACGAGGCGGTGGAGGCCATGAAGGACAGCAACAAGCAGAGGGATCAGATGCTCCCCAGCGAACTGGCCGCCCTTTTGGATCTGGAGGTAGAGGACATCAAGCACCAGGGCTCCCGGCTGAAAAATGTGGCCGAGGGCGATGTGGGGAAACGCTCGGTTGAAATCGTGGGCGAGGCGCATGGCATGAACTATAAAAAGGTCATGCGGTATCTGCGCCTTAACCACCTTGTCCCGGAGCTCATGGATAAGGTGGACGATAAAAAGATGGGCTTCATGCCTGCGGTGGAGCTTTCCTATATCAAGCCGAAAAATCAAAGACTGATTGCCGTTTCCATTGACGGGGAACAGGCGTCCCCCTCTCTGGCCCAGGCGAAACAGCTCCGGGAGCTGGATAAGGAAGGCAAGCTCAACGGCGATGTGATTGACGGCATATTAAGCGAAAAGAAAAAGGAGGATCGCGGCGTGATTATTTCGATGGCTGAACTGGAGAAATATTTTGGCAAGGAGGCCACTCCCGCCAAAATGAAGGAGCAGATCATGACTTTGCTGGACGAGTGGAAGGAGAAACAGCCGCCCGAGCTGGCAAAGGCTCCGAAAAAGATGGAAAAAGACAAGTAACCCGACCACACTTCGAGACAAATTGGAGCTGTTGACAAAGTCCACACAATCCCAAGAGTAAATGGTAGAATAGAGTTACATGGGGGTGGGAGAATGCAACTGAAGCTCCATATGGTGACGATAGAAGATCT
>NZ_JACJLC010000290.1 GCF_016901955.1 Pseudoflavonifractor phocaeensis | reverse complement strand
CAGATCTTCTATCGTCACCATATGGAGCTTCAGTTGCATTCTCCCACCCCCATGTAACTCTATTCTACCATTTACTCTTGGGATTGTGTGGACTTTGTCAACAGCTCCATAAAGCACCGAATTGCCAGACGAGGAGTGGAGAGTTCCTCGCATCTTGGAAAGCACCGCTGGGTTGTCGAGCGAACCTTTGCCTGGTTCCA
>NZ_JACJLC010000289.1 GCF_016901955.1 Pseudoflavonifractor phocaeensis | reverse complement strand
AAGGTTGAAACATTGCGATTTAAGTACCATTCCGAAAAAGAGCGCACAAAACCACGCCCCCTAAAAGTGGGCGAAAAATAAAGTTATGCTTAAAGCCTAAGCAGTAGTTGGAGCAGTCACCAGATAACCTTGCCGCTGGAGAATAAAGATGGCTTCTTCCACGGAAACCTCACGGTGTGCAGGTGGCTGATCGCCCTTGC
>NZ_JACJLC010000288.1 GCF_016901955.1 Pseudoflavonifractor phocaeensis | reverse complement strand
CCAGATCTTCTATCGTCACCATATGGAGCTTCAGTTGCATTCTCCCACCCCCATGTAACTCTATTCTACCATTTACTCTTGGGATTGTGTGGACTTTGTCAACAGCTCCTTTATGTGCCGCGCTGTACACGCCTGTCTGCAAAATGGGAAATCATATCCTTTATCGGCATGAAGTTTCCGGGGATGACAGGTAGGTTTCCC
>NZ_JACJLC010000287.1 GCF_016901955.1 Pseudoflavonifractor phocaeensis | reverse complement strand
CTTTGAACTTGAAACGGATGATATGGGCCATGAAATGACGCCAGTGGGCGTCTTTTTTCTTGTCAATTTTCCAATACAGATTTTTAAAGAGTACTTTGTCAACAGCTCCTTTATGTGCCGCGCTGTACACGCCTGTCTGCAAAATGGGAAATCATATCCTTTATCGGCATGAAGTTTCCGGGGATGACAGGTAGGTTTCCC
>NZ_JACJLC010000286.1 GCF_016901955.1 Pseudoflavonifractor phocaeensis | reverse complement strand
GGTCGGTTTCCGTGCCGTTATAGCCCATGATTTCAATGGTGTCCTCGGTAACAAAGCGGTAGTCGTAGACAACGCTTGGGTCTTCCGCCGCAAATGCCGCCATGGGCATAAGGCTCAGCAGCATACACAGGGCAAGCAACACGCCCCATATGCGTTTGGTAATGGTTTTTGTTGTTTGCATAAGAACATCTCCTTTATGTTTTC
>NZ_JACJLC010000285.1 GCF_016901955.1 Pseudoflavonifractor phocaeensis | reverse complement strand
TAACGCATGTAGCTGACCGATACTAATCAGCCGAGGGCTTGACCTAAACATGATGATTGCAGGCGCTTGCCTGGGCTGGAAATCTGCATTGTTCGGTTTTGAGGGTGCTGACACAGCACTGATCCAGATGCGCCTTTAGCTCAGCTGGTAGAGCAACTGACTCTTAATCAGTGGGTCCCCGGTTCGAATCCGTGAAGGCGCACCAT
>NZ_JACJLC010000284.1 GCF_016901955.1 Pseudoflavonifractor phocaeensis | reverse complement strand
CAAGCGTTTTTGCCTGGGGCAAAAATCTTGCCGCAGGGCGGATTCACTCCGCCCGAGGAAGTAAAATCAAGGGGTCCCCGCAGGGCCGAGGACCTGTGGGGCGACAGGCAGGAGTGAAGGTGGAGGTCATAGTAATATTTCAAGAGAAACACCGGCTTTCCGGGCAGAGTGGGGCAGGATTGCCTGTCGCCCGTCCGCGCCGCAGGC
>NZ_JACJLC010000283.1 GCF_016901955.1 Pseudoflavonifractor phocaeensis | reverse complement strand
ACGGGCAACTGCTTAGCACTCCGCCGAAAATGCCGCTGGGCTCTGCCCAGCCTGTTTTTCGGTCTGCGTGCTTCGCTGTTGCCCTGCTCCCGGGCGCTGCGCGCTTCTTTCTTGTCACGCTTCGCGCCCTCCGCGACGCCGTCTAAGCCCCTGCGACTGCACAAGCCGGCCTGCGGCCCCGTGGGCCGTCAGGTCCGTTTGTTCCGCTC
>NZ_JACJLC010000282.1 GCF_016901955.1 Pseudoflavonifractor phocaeensis | reverse complement strand
AGGTCGTGCTTGAAGATGTCAGCAATCCACTTGGCATCCCGTTTGTCTGTTTTCTTGCCCCGGATAGCTTTCACATATTTAGGGTGAGCAAGGACAATGTTGCAGGTGGGTTCCAGGATGTTGTAGATGGGAATCCAATACTTCCCTGTGGACTCCATACAGACATCCCGGCAGCCATTCTCAGCCAACCACGTTGCGCACCGATGCAAAT
>NZ_JACJLC010000281.1 GCF_016901955.1 Pseudoflavonifractor phocaeensis | reverse complement strand
CAGACGTCTGTATCGATGGAACCAGGCAAAGGTTCGCTCGACAACCCAGCGGTGCTTTCCAAGATGCGAGGAACTCTCCACTCCTCGTCTGGCAATTCGGTGCTTTATGTGCCGCGCTGTACACGCCTGTCTGCAAAATGGGAAATCATATCCTTTATCGGCATGAAGTTTCCGGGGATGACAGGTAGGTTTCCCATGTAAATTTCGCAGG
>NZ_JACJLC010000029.1 GCF_016901955.1 Pseudoflavonifractor phocaeensis | reverse complement strand
AAACGCCGTAAATATTTGGAGACCTCTGATTGCAAATAAACGAACCCGGTAGGATTGCAAGTCCTACCGGGTTTTGACTGTATACGGGTGGTTATTGAGCGCTTACCTTTATAACTTAAGCCCCTCCACCCAGGTTTTCAGCTCCGCTTCACTCAGACTACCATTGAGCATCCGGCCATCCAAAATCTTGGCGCGGGGTGCGCTGGGGCGCAACCCAGCAGCTGACTTGCCCAGACCGCTGCCGCCGGAGGTAGCGAAAAGAATGATGGTCTTTCCGGTGAAGTCGTAGGCCTCCAGGAAAGTGTTAAGGATGGTGGGGGCCACATACCACCACACAGGGAAACCCAGGAAGATCACATCGTGTACTGCCACCGGAGCATTGACGTCAGCCAGGGCAGGTCGGGAATGGGCATCCATCATCTCAATGCTGGAGCGGGAGCCCTTGTCCATCCAGTTCAGGTCGGCGCTGGTGTAGGGAACAGCGGGTTTGATCTCGTAGAGTTCACCGTCCACGGCGTTTGCCAGGGCCTTAGCCGCCTTTGCAGTGGTGCCGGTGGCGGAAAAATAAGCGACCAATGCGTTCATACGAATAACCTCCTTACACATCTTCCGGCTTTATTGTAAATTCAATGCGAAAGAATGTAAAATACTCGTTTTCTATTTGTCGTTATTCTGCAAAGGCATTTTTATCTTGTGTGAGCGAGACAGAAGATGCTGCTCTGTACTTTGGTAATATTAGAGTTTCGGTGGGACTGAACGATAGATAGGACGGAGCAGGCCCGGATGGAGTCTATACTGTTTTCAGTATTGGGTGGAAAGTTCCGCCTCATCAATGCTGTAGAGATGGCAGAACTCCTTCAGGTCCCCGGAGGTGCGGATCAGCATGATGTCGGTAAATTTCCCGGTGTGGATATCCTGAAATCCCGCGACCCTTTCGCCAGTGCAGATGCTGGAGCGGATCACCGGCTTCTGATTTTCTTTGTCATAGGTACGCTTGTTCTGCTTTTTCTTGAAAAACATCCCGTGTACCTCCTCAGGGCTAAGTATCGGCCGAGCAGAGAAATGCCTCAATGGCGGCCACCGTCTGGGCCTGTTGCTCCTCCGCGGAGATCGTAGCGGCCGTATCTCCTTTCTGCGGGCCGTAGTTTCCGAACTGGGCGTGGTTGCCGCCCTCGATCTCCACAATGTTCTCTGTGTAATCGATGTGATCCTCCACACTTTGGTTGAGGGAGCCGTACACAGTCAGGGTTTTTTCATCCGGATAATCGCCATAAATGTAGGAGCCCAGCAGGATAAGTCCATCTACCTGGTCAGGATGGTCAGAAGCAAATTTGGATGCCATGGCGCCGCCCATGGAATGCCCAGCGATATACCAATGCTGGATCTCTGGAAACCGGGCAATCACTGTTTCTGCCGCATTGACATCAAAAATCGCCATATGCAAGGGCATATGCACCAAAATACAGATGACTCCGGTCTGGCGGATCTGATCCAACAGAGGCAGATAGGCTTCGGCTTCCACCTTGGCGCCGGGATAAAAAATGATGGCGGTATCGGTGGGATAAGTCGGGGACAAGATGGTCAGATTGTCCTGCTGAGAGATTCCACTGCTCTGGGTCGTTACTGCAAGAGCCACATCCTCTGCCCGGTAGTAATCCGACACATACCAGAAAAACACCCCCGCCAAAATAGCAAGGATCAAAAGGATGATCCCTCCGGCCAGTAGCAGCTTTTTCCGCCGGGATATTCGATTTGTTTTCATAGGTGGATTCCTCATTGCTCATCCTGGGACAGATAGGCCCGGATGGTATAGCGGCGCCGCCCGGCTGTGGATTTTCCATATTAGATAGCCTGTTGGGGACATTCGTTGATACAGCGCAAGCACTGGAAGCACTGCGCCGCCCATACGGGCTTGCTGTCTCGAAGGGAAATGGTGGATGCCGGACAATTCCTAGCGCACTGGCCGCACCCATTACAGCGATCCCCGGCGAAGAAAGGCTTTGCGCTTCGGGCAAATTTGTTGAACCCAAAGTTGGCGAGATGGGACTTCAATCCGGCCAAGCCGCCCTCATGGACACGGTATACCTGCTCTTGTCGTTGAATCTCCTGGGCCATTCGCTCCAGTTCCTTTCGGGCGGCGGTAATCTTTTGAATGATTTTGCTCTCGTCATCGGTATCGGAGCCGATAATGTAGTTGTTGGGCATCTGTAAGCTATAACTGCTGCTTAGAGGGTATAGCTTGGAAAACTGCTTCATGGTAAGGCCGGCATCCCCTCCGCAGGTGCAGACGCCAAAGGTGAACATCTGGGATTTAGGCAGCTTTTTTGCAAAGTCTGCCATGATCTCTGGCGCGCCCCAGGCATAGACCGGAAAGACAAAACCAATCTGTGTGGCATGCGTCGTATCCGGCAGTTTTTCAGATTGGCAATATCATAGGTCTCATCACCGGTGAGGCGTGCCAACTGCCGGGCTGCCCACGCCGAATTGCCTGTTCCAGAAAAATAGAAAATCATAGTGTATACGCCCTCTTCCTTGGCTGGCACGATATTTTAAGTACGACTCTATCATACCGTCAGTACCCTGACCTGTCAATGACAGACGGTCAGAGAGATATTGCAAGAAACCGGAAATACAGTTCCTGAGTATTATATAAGTTGCATGATTTCACAGTACTAGCCTCAGCAGGAACCAGCCGTCTATCAGATCAAACTGACAGACAGCCTCATTTTTTCGGCAAAAAGCAGAGATGGACTGGATACCCAGACCGTGTCCTTCTCTTTGGGAAACCGGAAAGCCGTTGCTGTCAAAAGAAACTTTACCGGAACAGGGATTGGAGATTTCCAGTAAGATGCTGGGGGTGCCTACCATCTTGCAGCGGATTTTTCGTTGATCCTGCGGTAACTCCAGATTGGCATGGATGGCGTTTTCCAGAGCGTTAGCCAGGACAATGGCCAGTTCACCTTCATCTAAAGGAAGCGTGTCTGGCAGAGAAATCTTGGCATCCACAGAGATATTCTGGTTTTTGGCCTGCTCAAAGTAGGAGGAGAATACTGCATCCAGCACTGGTGGGCGGCACCAGCGAATTTCCTTCTGCTCATCCAGCCGTTTTTTTGTGGCATTCAGAAAGTCCAGCGCGGTTTCCCCCTCGCCCCGGGATACCATTTCCATGACGACCTGAAGCCGGTGGCGCAGGTCGTGGCGTTCCGTGCGGATCGAATGCTCCGCAACTCGTACCGCCTCCATCCGCCCCCGCAGAGCAGACAACTGTAAAACAGACAGTTGTGCCTCATAGATGGCACGGTTTTCTTTTTGTACCCGCTCAAAAAAGAGATACATTAGATAGTAGGAGCAGCCGCACACCACCAGCAGACTGCAAATAAAGATTGATGAGACTATGGGGCCAATCGATTCGGAATGATTAACGACATACATCAGGGCAATAAATGAGACGATAGGAATGATGCATAAGGTTCCCCAGCTGTGATTCATTTGATGCAGCATATTCCGGTATGTAACGCTGAAGCGCCGTAAGACAAAGAACATGACAACGAAAGAAGCAATGCGCACAAAAAGAGAAAAAAATTCATTCCTCCATAAAAACAGTTCTGCCAGGTTGGCGATTGCCGTTCCAACACAGCCAATGAATAGGGCGGTTGCCATATTAAAGACAGCGCGGAAGTCCCGGTGACTGGAGCACCAGAGTGTGGACAAGACATAAGGAAGCGTTACAGTAAAAATACCCACACGCAAATAGGTGTCCCAGAAATTCAGAAAAAGCAGCCCAAACAAGTTGGCAGAGACAACAGTTACCGCTGTAACAATCCATCGGGCTCGCCATATAGCGACTGGCCTACGGAAATCAGTCATCAGCATCACATAACTGCCTAGAAATACCTGTGATACTCCAACAAACAGAGTGTGATAGAGATCCAGTTTCAACTCCTCCTCGTTCTGTCAGTTACAATTACGGTTTGCTGACCTCTGTCAGCCGGTGACTGTCTCAGCTCTTCTCAAGAAGAATCGCCACAGAGCAGGGCAGTACTAAGGGCAGTCATTGTCCAGCAGGGCCGTCTGGCTCTGTCCCTCTCAAAATTGTCCCATATGAAAAATAGAATACCCCATCTTTTCCTCAGTCTATCAAAATTTCCAACACAATACAAGCCAGAAGAACCTTGCAGGTCTTTCCGTTCTTTTTTACCTGATTCTGCACATGGTCTCGATCATTCAGTGCAGAAAGCGGCAGGAGAAACATAAAAAATGGCCTGCTTATATGGACTTCACTTGATACCTGCGGTGACGTTCCAGATCTGGTGGCTGGCAAAGAAGGAAAAGCGGGGGCAGGACGGAGGGGCTTGCGTATGAGACGGTCGGATTCACTGCTGCTCTGCCTGGGGCTGCTGGTGTCTCTGACCGCATGCGGAAGCACGCCAACCCCTGAAATTGTAGTCACACCGCCGGTGCAGGAGATCAAAAGCGAGGCCCAGCTTACCATGGAGGCCATCCTGGTCCAGTACATGGGACGGAGGAGAGCGCGGAAGACCAGACTCTCCTGGCAGAGAAGATGCAAATTTCGGAGGAGGGGATTCAGACGGTAGAGGATTATTTTTCCTGGGTGTGCCAGGTAGTGACCGATACAGTCAATCAGGAACTGTCGGGAACGGACTTCGGCGTGCAGCTTGCCTCTATCGACTGGAATTTAGCCAACCTGAAGATCCTCCAGGGGAGTACCTTTGCCAACGCCTCCTACCAGAAGGGATCGCTGATGCAGGTCCGCCCCTCTGGCGCTGACGGAATGGTGGGTATCACTGGAGATGAGATGGAGGCTCACAAGACTGTTACCCACGAGGCGGAACACCTTTTGCAGAATATGGCGGAGCCTATGCAAGAGGAGTTAGGGATCTCTCAGAATGATGGCTTTACTTATCAGTGGGATGACCTGGAAATCAATTTTCTCTACTGGACATGGCTTATCGAGGCCTCGGCCGAACGGCTTGCCGCCGTTTTCTATGGGCCTGAACCAAGCACTTATGGGAGCATGCTTGGTTATCTGGACAGCCTGACCATGCCCGCGCTGCTGCGAGGAAAACAGCTCATCGAAGTTCCACGTTTGAGCCAGCAGCCCTATCTGGAGACGGTGTTTGCCTTTTTTGATTGCCAGAGTAAGGAGGAGCAGTGGGAGCTTCTGAACCTGCTCTATGCCGTTGAGCTCATTCAGGTTACCCCGGACGACTTCTGGGAGGACTATGCCGCAGTTTATGGGCTGGACGTAGCCGCCAAGAGTGAAGATGATCTGGCAGTGCTGCGGAAATCCCTCAAGCCGTCGGTCTGCCTTACCCTAAGCCGGTATTTCTACCGGGACCTGTCCCGACTTTTGGCGGAAGAAGAGATGACTCTGCGGGAGCTCTTTTATCTCATGAGTATGTGGGAGTTTGACCTGAGCGGACACATTCTCTATGACGACGAAGGGCAGCTGGAGGATACGGAGCAATTCCTTTGCGCGTACACCGATTTGCAGGACCGTTTCTTTGTCGCCCTGGCTGTCTCTTCCGGCCTAACGGTTCAGGCGCTGCGGGAGGCGTTTACCGTCTATCTGTGCCGCTGCGAAGTGCCCCGCAAAAGCATACTCCAGGGAGATGAGGCATGGCCTGCCTTGGGCGCACCCCAGGAAAAGGCGCACTTGGCCGAAGCCATCCATGCCGCGGAGGAGCGCCTGAAGAAACGATAGAAAATGACGGTGAATAGGATGAGAAGAAGATAGTCAAGCCGCTCCTAACCGATAGGTGCTCCCCCGCATGGGAGCATAAGGCAGCACATCGGTCTTGACCACCCACAAAAGTATGATAAGATAAAGATAAAGCGCCTGCTGGGGCAGGATCAGCACTGAAACAGAATTTTAAGGCTTGGAAGGGGGAGTTCCCATGCGGTACCGGGCACTGGGGAATACGGGTCTGATGGTCAGTGAGATCGGCCTGGGGGCAGAGTGGCTGGAACGCCACAGTGCGGAGGAAGTCAGGACGGTGATCGACTGCTGCGAGACCCAGGGAATCAATATTCTGGACTGCTGGATGTCGGAGCCCAATGTGCGTTCCAACATCGGCGCAGCCATCGCCGGGAGGCGGGAACGCTGGATCATCCAGGGGCACTTCGGCTCTACCTGGCAGAACGGCCAGTATGTCCGTACCCGGGACATGGACAAGGTGAAGCCTGCCTTTGAGGATTTGCTGGACCGGCTGGGTACCGACTACATCGACCTGGGTATGATCCATTTCGTGGATGAGGAGGCCGAGTTCCACCGCATTATGGAGGGAGAATTTCTGGCTTACGTGAAGGAACAGAAGGCCAAGGGCGTCATCCGCCATATTGGCTTGAGCACCCACAACCCCAAGGTGGGCATGTTGGCTGCCCTGAGCGGGGAGATCGAGATGCTCCTGTTCAGCATCAACCCCGCCTTTGACTTGCTCCCTGCCAGCGAGGACATGAACGATTATTTTTCAGCGGAGCATTACTCGGAGGGATTGAGCGGCATTGATCCGGATCGTGCCCAACTCTACAAGCTTTGCGAACAAAGGTGCATAGGGATCACCGTAATGAAGGGGTATGCCGGTGGGAGACTGTTTTCCGCGGGTACCTCCCCCTTCGGTGTGGCGCTGACCCCGGTGCAATGTATCCACTACGCCCTGACCCGACCAGCAGTGGCCAGCATCCTGGCGGGTTATGATACCCCGGAGCATGTGCTGGCGGCAGTGGCCTATGAGACGGCCTCCGAGGAGGAGCGGGACTACGCCAGCACCCTGGCTGGTGCGCCCCGCCATGCCTATTCCGGCCAGTGCACCTATTGCGGACACTGTGCGCCCTGTCCTAAAGGTATCGACATTGCCATGGTCAACAAGCTCTACGACCTGGCAGAGATGCAGCCTCAGATCCCGGAGTCTATCCGGGCCCACTACCAGGCCCTCAGTGCCAGGGCCGAGGACTGCATTGCCTGTGGGAACTGCGAGAAACGGTGTCCCTTCGGCGTTCCAGTGACATTGCGAATGGAGAAAATCAAGGAACTTCACCTGCTTTGAGCCGTAGAACAAGAAGGCCGGGTGAGTTTTCCGGAGTATAGCTCTCTCATGCTCTATTGTACATCTCTATGACTAAAAACGCTTCCTAACCAGAGACGATAGTATCTACAGATCCTGGTTTGGAAGCGTTTTTTGTGTTTTTGGGGTGTCGGGCGTATTGACCTTACTGGAAAAGGCCGGAAACTCCATATGCGACAGAAAGCCGCCGCACCGAGCTGATACATCAATATTTTTCGGTTGCCAATGCTCCTCTCAGTTTCCAATGCAGGTGTAGTTATCTGATTTCTCTTCATAATATGTATTTTATTTAAAGATCAAATCACTATCAATGGATGTGCTGGGTGTTATGAAAACGGCATGATTTCACAGCACCAATCTCAACCGGAACCAGCCGTCTGTTTGGTCAAACTGGCAAACTGCTCCGTTTTTCCGGCAAAAAGCAGAGATGGACTGCACACCAAGGCCATGTCCTTCCTTTTTGGCCATTGGCAGCCCGCTGTCGTCAAAGGAGATATTGCCGGCACAAGGGTTGGAGATTTCCAATATGATACTGGGGGTACCTGCTATCTTGCAGCGAATCTGCCGCTGATCCTGGGGCAGATCCAGATTGGCATGGATGGCATTTTCCAGAGCGTTGGCAAGGACAATAGCCAATTCGCCCTCATTTACTGAGAGAGTGTCGGAAAGGGAAATCTTTGCATCCACGGAGATGCCCTGATTTTGGGCCTGGTCAAAGTAGGAGGAAAACACCGCGTCCAGTACCGGTGGACGGCACCAGCGGAGTTCCTTTTGCTCAACCAGCCGCTTTTGCGCCGCATCCAGAAAGTCCAGGGCGGCATCTTTGTCGCCTCGCGACACCAGCTCCGCCACAGCCTGGAGCCGGTGACGCAGGTCATGGCGTTCTGTGCGGATGGCATCCTCCGCCGCTTTCACCGCTTCCATGCGGCTCTGGAGAGCCGACAACTGCAATGCGGACATTTGGGCGTTGTGACGGGCCTCCATCTCATTTTTGATGCTGGTAAATAAGAACATCAAAATGAAATAAACCCCCAACATCAGCAAGCCAATCGCTGGTTTGATGATGGTACTTCTGGGATCGAAGCCTGCATATCCAGGAATCAGGTAGACGGCGATGATATAGTAGGTTGCCATTACCAGGCATATCAGCCACCAGCCCCGGTTCAGCTCCAACAGTATCTGGAAAAACAGCGGCCGCAAAAAACGGACCAGAAACCAGATGACCCAGGTGCTGAGAACCGCGCAGGATAGCACCAGCACCCAAAAGCGGCTGCCAGACAGGTAGTAGATCAGCCCTGATATGTGGTGAATCAGCGTACAGAACAGAACGACGGAGAGCTGCTGGAAGATCAACCGCCATCCCCGGAATCGGCTGAGCGTGAAAAGGAGCAGTATCAGCGGGATGTGGATGGTTATGGCATAGATCCAAAAGGCGGCGTCCATATCGGCTGCCCGGTACAGAGCGACCACTGCCGCCATTAGCAGGATCGTGACGCAGGAAACGATGAAAAGGGTGCGCCGCCGGGAATACCGACTGTCCATAAACAGAAACGCCATAATCATATATAACACCGTCAAATACTCCATGATAAACAGCTCTACCATATGTTCCGTTCCTCCAGCCGGTAATTCCTCCAGGCCTTCTCAAATCCGTTGCCGCTATTCGGAGCAGCAGTACACAGATTTTGTGCAAATCAATTTAAATATTGTGTAACCATTGTTTCATTTCTCTGTTTTGTATAATGAACATAGCATGGAAGCCAAAAACCGTCAAGAGAGATTAACCAAAGAAAGCCAGGCGATGCGATAGGAGCACAAAGCATATTGTAACTGCCGTACCCGCTGTCGCCACCAAAACCGGGCGGAAGCGAGAGGCCCATCCAAAATTCTGTGTAAACTCCATTTGTGGTGCAAATAGGGCAAAATGGATTTGCGGCGGTAGCAGACTTGTCCGGCTGCCGCCGTTTCAACAACATAGTGCCAACGGGGCTGGATATCAAGGGCGGCGGAGCCGTTCATCTTGCCCTTGCCATCAGACCCCAGCGGTGTTAGTCAGGCAATATGCTCGGCATAGTAAGTAGATGGCCATCTGAGCATGGATCAGGCTCCAGTCCTGCCGCTGCCCGGTCTACTTTTTCGCAATATCCATCATGGCCAGATGGGGAGATTTTGGGGTATTTCTTGTCCCAGTGATCTCCAAAGGTGCCCAGAGCATCCAGGGCTGCCTGCTCATCTACGGCGGAATAGACGGCCTTCAGATCGGCCATAAGGGCTTTTGGGTCCTTGTAGAACACATACTTGCTGGAATTACGCAGCTGGTGGATGATACAGTTCTGGATCTCGGTCTGAGGAAAAGTCGCATGGATCGCTCCGTCAAATGAGCACAGTTGCCCAGAATTTGGTGCTCTCATTTTCGCCAACCCACATGCCCAGGACATCTTTCCGGCCATCCATATTGACACCAATTAGGAATACTCAGTCCACCGGTTTTTTCGAATGCTGGAGGAGGTGCGGAAATATCTGATATTTCAGATATTTGCTCAAATCCTTATCTCAGTTTTTCAGATTATCTGTTGCTGGGTTGTCGATCAGTTTCCCGTCTTCGGTGAAGCGAGAGCCGTGACATGGGCAATCCCAAGTGTGTTCTATAGAATTCCTTTTTAGCGCACAGCCCAGGTGGGGACAGCGTCTGGTGGTGGGTGTCAGCAGGTTGACCACAGCCTCAAACCCGTTGACAGCCAATTGGGGGTGAAGGATGGAACGGGAGGGGGAGAATACCTCCTCATACGGGTTTGTCTTTCCTTGAACAAGATCACTAAGGATCATAGCGGACACCATAGAGGTAGTCATGCCCCACTTGTTGAAACCGGTGGCCACATACAAATCTGTAGTGGAGGCGGAATAAGGCCCGATATAGGGGATGCCATCCAGTCTCATACAGTCCTGAGTGGCCCAATGGTATTGCTCCTCCGCTTGGGGGAAGTGCCGCCGGGCAAAATCCCGCAGTTCCTGCCAGCTGCCCCCCTTTTTACCGGTGCGGTGTCCTCCACCTCCGACGAACAGCAGATTTTTGTAGTTCCGGAAGGACATCCCAGCCTGTGCCTCGTCCAAATACATGCCGTCCACATCCGGCGCATGTTGGAGGGCTATGACATAGGAGCGGTGCTGATACAGCTTGAGAAAGTAACTGCCGTGCTTGTTGAGAAAGGGGAAGTGAGTTGTCACGATGATCTTCTTGGCACAAATCTGGCCGTGGTCTGTTACAGCTGTGGTGCCTATCAGCTCACGCACCCGGGTGTGCTCATAGATGTGCAGGCCCTTTGCGATGCCGGAGACGAATTTCAGCGGATGGAACTGTGCCTGATTTGGGAATCTGACTGCACCGGCAACGGGAAAGGGAAGAGGGAGCTTATCCGCAAATTCAGCCGGAAAGTCCAATTTATCCAGCGCATTCAGTTCCCGCTCAATCTTACACCGGTCATCCAGGGAATAGGTATAGGCCGCCTTTTCCTCAAAGCCGCAGTCAATATTCCGGCACAATTCCCGGTACGTTTGAATCGCTGCCTCATTGGCGGCGAGATATTGCTTTGCTTGCTCGACTCCAAACTTGGAAATCAACTTGTCATAGATCAGCCCATGCTGGCTGGTAATCTTGGCGGTGGTGTTTTTCGTGATAGCGTCTGTGGCGGGAAGAACCGGTCCAAACGGTTGAAATTTGTCTGTCCAAAGACTTCTTCCATCGCCACCTCTGTCCATGGTCGCTCTCTGCGCTGTACTTGCGAGAATCCTTGTACCGTTTCCAAATACGGGCGCTGTGTTTACATCTATCCGGACGCTGATTTACGCCTCTATCCTGGCATCCTGCGCGGTTCTCCAGATTGGGCTGAGTTATATGCCAGACGCACTGCCGTTGAACGCTCTATTGGTTCTTTCAAATACGTCCTTGGCGTTGAACAAAGAAAAACTTCTGATTCTCTAACCACAAAAGCCGACATCTTCCTCGCCGGTATCGTCCAACTCCTCTGTGTCGTTTTAGCTGATGCCCTTTGCCAGCGCCGCTTATTCCGCCGCATTCGTGCCCTTACCGCCTGATCTGTCACCTCTTTATTATTCCGAGATCCCTCCCTCACGTCTCTTCCCATGAGGACGTGATCCCCATTCGCTTTTTTCTGAATCTCCTCTTTCCTTGACCGCTTTCTTCCTGTCACACCTATTTGGATCGACTTTCGCAATTACCTCATACATGATATGTAAACAGAGGAGAGTTGTTTTTTGTTTCTGCTGGTGGTTTTGGATCTGAAGGGAATGGGCGTTGACTGCCAGTGTTGATGCTGCTCAATATAGCAGGCTCAAAAGAAACTCCGTCTTCTGAAGTTTGCCGCCGGCTTGTACCTGCTGAAACTGGTGGCCGGTTTTTGCTGCCTGTGGACAAACACGTGGTCAAGGCACACAGAAGATGAGCCTGCAGTCAAAATTTACAACAAAATATCGCTGTTTGTGGGATATTTGTACACTTCCAAGGAGAATTGGTGGGTAAAGTTGCGGCAGCTATTGGTTGGACTGAAAGACACAAAGAATAACCCGTTTTGAATCCAATACAGATTCAAAGCGGGTTATTTCTATCCCAAACTGCTTCGGCCGCATTGCTATGACAATGGAAAAGGAAGAGAAGAAAACCGTTTTTAGGACTGGGTGGGGAGACTGAAACTCCCGGCATCTTGCTCTCAGAGCAAGCGCGATACCAACTGCACTACACACAAGTGGAGGGCACAGTCACCAGTGCGGCCACGGTGTAGTCCACATCCCGATACTTCACCGCCTGCTGCGCGATTTCCTGGATGGCCAACTCCTCCCGGAGATGTTCTTCGATATACTGGATCGCCTGATGAATGCTTGTTACCCAATCCATTGGTCACACTGTCCTTCTGGATTCAGCATATCGGAAAGCAACGGACTCTGCCCGATTTTCTATGCTCATGTTTGTCCGGTGGTACTGCTCTTCCTGTTCAGTGGTGTACGCTCCCGAAACATGTCCTATGCTTTTTTCCGTGTCAGGAAAACGCCCACCAGGGCCGCCACCAGGGCAAAGGGGGCCAGACGGACAAAGCCCCACTCAAGGGCGTGAAAAGCGGTGCCCATCACGGCAGTTTCTGGGTCGCCGAAATCCCAACCCAGGTAAGGGCTGCGGACAACTGCCAAGGCCGCCAAGACAGCCACGATGAGTGCGCAGAATGCGATCAGTGACCAGTGGAGGGCTGTTTTTCGAAAAGCCTTTCTCCGGGCAAACTGTAAATTGATGATCTCCAGTTTTTCCGAAAGGGCCTTGACCTGGTCCGCTTCCACCTCCGTTACCGTTTCGCCCAGCAGGGTGCTGACTGGGGTCTCCAGAGCTTCCGACAGGGCGATGAGCAGATCGGAGTCCGGGACGGACAGACCCTGCTCCCATTTTGAGATGGTCTGCCGCACCACATTCAGCTTGTCGGCAAGGTCCTGCTGGGAAAGGCCCTTGGATTTCCGAAGTGCTTTGATATTTTCATTGAGCATAGGGGTCACTCCTTTCGCTCCCCATTGTAGGGAAAGCAGCCCGTTGCCGCAAGCAACGCAAAGTAACAAACCTTATTTTTGTAGTTCTCTCCGCAAATCGTCCAGATACAGTTTCTGCTGCCGCTTCAGATAGCCGGGGACAAAGGGGCGCATCCACCAGTGCTTGGCGTTGACGGTTTCGGTGCAATGGATTCGTGTGCCGCCCTCCGCCGTCTCAAAGATCCCCTCCCAGGAGCCTGACATGTTGCCGTTCTCCATGATAAAGGCCCAGCGTCGAAGAGGCTCACAGGCTGTGACGGTGAAGTTCGTGGCATAGCCGCTTTTAGTGTACTCCACGAAGTGGGTTTTGTTCAAAATTTCCACCCGGGCCAAATCGCTACGCCAGGCGGTGTGGGAAAGATTGGTTGCGGTCTGCCACACCTGCTCCACCGGGCATGGGAAATGAACGGTCATCCTGGAAGTCGCCATAGCATCACTCCTTCTTTTGCTTCTTGCTCAGTTTCAGGCTGATACTCCGGCGGTCCGCCGCCTCCTGGAGGAGTTCCACAGCGGCCAGGGCCCGCTCCTTGATTGGTTGGCCATCCAACTCCGGCCTGTCGTCCAGAGCAGCCATCACGGGCTGCAAATCCTCCAGTGGAAGCAGGTAGACAGCAGTATTGAAAAGCGTCTTGCGGCGGCCATCGCTATAATGAGCCAGAAGTTTGTCCAGGATGGCCCGTTTTTCCTCCAACTGGGCAAGGTAAGTTTCCAGCCCAATCTCTCTGGCCTGGGCAATGTCCTGCTGCCGATTCCGATGGGGCACAAAGGAGTCTCCGTCGTCAAAACCGTCATAGCGGGAACAGGGATACTTCGGGCACTCCCAGCAAAACAGAACGCCGCCATGCTCCAGGGAGCACTTGGCGATGGCGCAGCTCTGATTGCCCGCCCCGCCGCCGCAGCCGGGACAGTAGCCGCCCAGATGCATGGAACACAGGGCGCAGTTGAGTCCGCAGAGGGAGAAGCGGTTTTCTTCTCTGGTGAAGCCTTTCATGGCATCCTCCTTACCGGCTGCCGGATGACGGTTTTCAGTTTTTCCGGCTTGCACCGCCGCACATCACTCAAATAGGTCTCGTGGTGGAACCGCCCTTCTCTGAAATCTGCCTCATAGCCCTGATTCTTGGCGTACTCCTCCATGGCCGCTACGGTGGCAGGTTCGTCGTCATAGGGGCCGATGTGCATACACTGGACGCACAAGCCCTCCTCCCAGGAGAAGAACTCTACCTTAGAGAAATCCCGCTGTTTTTTCTCCGTGACCTCCCGGATAGCCCAATCAAAGGCCTCTTCCGTCACAAACTCCGGCAGGCGAATGAGGGAGATCCATCGGAAATCCGCCTTGCGGGAATAGTCCACACCGTGGACGCCCTCCTGCCACCACAGACCCTCCAGCGGCGGTACCACATAGTCGAAGTAGCCCTCCAGCTTGTGATCGCCCATCTTGCTCATTTTAATGGTGTAGGCCACTGCGTAGAGCAGTTCCAGAGCCTGCTTGTAAGCGCCACCCTCCTGGTTGGGATCGCCCTGGCCCCGCACCGCCAGAAAGTTCATAGCGGGTACGGTGACGATGCCCGGCGTTTTGGGTGGTAGGTAGAATTCCTTGTATTCCTTTTTATAGTCAAAGGCCATGGTCATTTCCTCCGTTTTTTCGGCTGAGCCTGAAGGGCCAGACAGGTAAGGCGGGTGAGGGCGGTCATGGTGTCCCGGTCATCCACATCCTCCACCCAGATGTAGTCCCTGGCACCCTCGTATGGCGGAGCTTTAGGCAGATGGGGAAAGGCCTCCTCTCCAGCCGGAGTGACCTTGACAAAGAACTGGTCACCACAGATGACGGCAAAAAACACGCCGTCGCAGTAGAGACCGTACTCGCCGAACATCTTTCGGCTGCGGATGGTCCCGGCCTCCCGCAGCTGCTCGGCTACATAGTCCACAAAGTCCTGATGAGAGGCCATGTCAATCCCTCCTGTAACGGTCTGACAGTGTTTCAGTCAGTTTCCGCAGCTGTTCCCGCAACTCCTCCGGCCCCAGCAGCTCCGCCTTGTCCCCGAAGGTGAGCACCCAGCTGAGCACGCTGTCGGAGTCGGGAAAGCCGCCGGTAAAGCGCAGCCGTCCGTCTGGCTCCACGGTGAACCGGTCCGCCCCGTACTCCTCCACCAGCCGCCAGCGGCAGGACGGGTCAAAGAGAACGGTGACCTGATACTTGGCAGGGAAGATGCGCTCTGGCTCCAAGTCGGGCAGGGGCGCGGACCTGGGCTCAAAGGGTTCTCCGGCGGTGAGGTCCGTCATGCGATTCAATTTGAACATGCGAAAATCCTCACGCATCCGGCACCAACCCCATACATACCAGGTGGACCAGTGGAACACCAGGTAGAAGGGCTCCACAATGCGCACCGATTCCCCTTTGGGAGAGAAGTAGGCGAAACGGATGGTGCGGTGCTGCTCGATGGCACCTTGGATCAGTTCAATTTTGGGCGGCAGGCTGGTTTTATACCAAGAGGAAAGGTCGATGAGCATATGAGCGCCGCCGGGTACCAGTCCGCCTGTCCCGGCGGACAGTTTCTCCATCAACTGGGCATAGCGCCGGGTGCCGCTGACGCTGTCCAGGCTCCTGAGGCCTGCCAGGATGGCCTGCATCTCCGGGGCGGTGAGCACCGTCCGATCTACCCGGTAGCCCTCCATGATGGAGATGCCGCCGCCTGCGCCCTGAGCGGTGGAGATGGGGATGCCCGCCCGGCACAGGGACTCGATGTCCCGCTGGATGGTCCGTCGGGACACCTCGAACTGTTCTGCCAGTTCCGGGGCGGTGACCTTCTCCCGCTGGAGCAGGATGGATAAGATGCCGATGAGCCGCTCCATCTTCATGGGGTATACCGCCTTTCGCATTTCTGTCTGCATTATAGCATAGGAACACGACAACTGTCTGTCATGTTTATCTTAGAGAAAAACTTTTGCCGGTGGGATATGGGATTGTCTTGCCGTGGAGGGCATGGTATCATGGAGGCAGATTTTCCGGGAGGTAGCGGACATGGAAGATCAGTTTCTCAATCTAACAGAAGAAAATCTGGACCGGGAGCATCTGTGCTGCATCATCCGCAGCAAGAAGCCTCACCCCGGTGTGGAGACCAAGCGTGTCTGGCTCCGGGAGCGGCTCCGGGAGGGACATGTGTTCCGCAAGTTGGACGCCAAGGGCGTGGTGTTCATCGAGTATGCTCCGCTGGAGACTGCCTGGGTGCCGGTGGATGGGGATAACTACCTCTATATCTACTGCCTGTGGGTCACCGGGGAGTTCAAGGGCAAGGGCTACGGCAGGCAGCTGATGGAGTACTGCCTGGCTGACGCCAGAGCCAAGGGAAAGTCCGGCGTGTGTATGCTGGGAGCGGAAAAGCAAAAAGCCTGGCTCTCAGACCAGGCCTTCGCAGAAAAGTATGGATTTGAAACGGTAGATATCACCTCGGACGGCTATCGGCTGCTGGCCCTCTCCTTTGACGGAACGAAGCCCTGCTTTGCAGAGAACGCCAAGCGGCAGGCGATTGAACCTGAGGAGTTGACCATCTATTACAGTTCCCAGTGTCCCTACATTCATCAGAGTGTGGAGTTAGTGCGCAAAACCTGTGAAGAACTGGAGACACCCTATACCCTCGTTTCGGTGGACACTCTGGAGAAGGCCAAGTCCTTGCCCTGCGTGTTCAACAACTGGGCGGTATTCTATCGGGGAAAGTTCGTGACGGTAAATCTGCTGGACGCCGCCGCACTGAAGCGGCTTCTGAAAAAATAAGGTGTGCCTATGGAAATCAGAAAAGTGGAGACGGACAAAAAGAGATATCTCGACTTACTGCTGCTGGCTGACGAGCAAGAGGACATGGTGGATCGCTATTTAGAGCGTGGGACCATGTATGTGCTGGAGGACGATGGCGTCAAGGCCGAATGTGTGGTGACGGATGAGGGAGACGGCATTCTGGAGCTGAAGAACATTGCCGTGGAGCCTGATTTCCAGGGCAAGGGCTATGGGAAAGCCCTGGTGGACTTTCTCATCCGGACATACGCGGGCCGGTATGTAACGATACAAGTGGGCACCGGAGATAGTCCCTCCACGATCCCGTTTTATGAGGCCTGCGGCTTTCGCAAGCACCATCTGGTCAAGAACTTTTTCACCGACCACTACGACCACCCCATCTACGAGGGTGAGGTGCAGCTGGTGGACATGGTGTACCTGCAAAGAGAACTATGAGGAAGCGGAGCGCCCGTGTGAGCGCTCCGCTTTGCATTAAGTATCCCTGAAATAGACAGAGAGGGCCAGTGTGTTCCACTTTTTGGGTGTTATGATGCGCCTGTCCCTGATTCAGCCGGTGTAGGCATCCTCTGCCGTATTCTTGAAATTCTGCTTTTCCAGCCATTCCCGTTCCTCTTCGGTCTCTGGGATATCGATCCGCTCGATCTTGAAGATCACCGGCCGGGTCCCGTCGTTGCAGCAGGCGATCATCATCCGCTCATCATTGGTCCACTTGTGCATGATGGATCCGCCCTGAAGGGCTGTGTAGACATACCGGCTGATGGCGTCCCACGCTTCCCCGCAGAATTTCCCGTTCATCAGGTGGTAAAAATCGTCCCGTTCAGCGGTACGCTTGAGCAAAAAGGTATCTCCCTTCTGAAAGCAGGGGCAGGGACCTGATTTGGGATCCGCAAGATACTTCTCCTGGTACTCCGGGAACACTTTAGTCTCCAATACTGTAATTCTGCATTCGTGCTGCATGGTTTCACCCTCCTTGGTATTTCACATTCCGTCCGGCAGGACGGGGCAGACTGCCTTTTGTCCCCATTGTATCTGGGAAGGGCTCTGCTGGCAAGAGGATCAGATCGGGACATCAGGCATATCAGTTTTTAACAAGCTATATACAAAGAAATAGCTGCTATAAAGCATATTTAAAAATAGGCCTTTGAACCAACAAAACGAGAGATACGGGCTATAAACAAATCCTAATGCTCAAAAAATACAATTATTATAAGAGAAATGAAAGCATTTAACACTAATTTCTCAAATCTTTTTCACTTTAGTGCCTTCTTCAGAAGAATTTCTTCCTCCGCTTGTGATGGTCAATTTTTATAAAAGTATATAACTATTTTCCAATTTTTAAGAGAGTTGTCCGCGCTTTGAGAGGTTATTGGTAATCTTTTTACGATTATTCGTTTCTGATTCCTAAAACGACTTAAACGATTGAACTAAATTTTTTCTGATACTTTCTAATGGTTTTTAACCATTTTTACTCCATTCCGATCACTCTTTGCCACTCTTAATTCCACTGTTTCCGAGCGTTCCGACGCTGTCTGTGGTCAAATATGTGGTCAAAGAGCCCTTCTTGACCAGGCGCGGCATAACTGCCATAGCCTGTTCAGAAGGGCTCTTTTTTATGTTCAGGTTTGGGGTATTGTACCTCTGCAGAGGCTGAGAAGCAAGAGGTTTTTTCGAGTCAGGCATATCAATTTTTAACACGCCTATACAAAGAATACAGCCTGGTGGGAGGAGGGGGCATCACACACTTAATAATATTGAAACAGCCCACGCCTATAACATGACTCAAATCGTGAAATTTCAATAGCGCTTTTGCGCTCCAAGCATATATAATGAAACTGCCATCCTCAAGCAGGATGGCGGCTGATTGTTTGGACTCAGCCCATGGTTGCACGATGCAGGTTCCCCCAGAAACATTTCATTCAGTACCCCATGTCCATTGAGTATGGAGTCTCTCTTACATTTTTGAAAATCAAAATTTTGTGCCAGCAAAAATTGTTACGGATAATTTCAGCCTGTGACCTGCATTCCAGCAGAAAGCAAGGGGCTGTTGCAAAATAGAATTTTGAAAAATCAGGCCAAAGAAAAAGTTGGCGAGAACCGTCAAGGCGGCGGTTCTCGCTAACTTTTTTAATGCACAAATTTTCCGCTTGGGTCTGAAAACTGCATTTTGCAACAGACCCTTGCTGCAGGGTGGGTATCACTGAAGTATTTCATCTTTTTACCGCAATTCGGAGCATTCTGTGGAGGTGACAGCGTTTCTGCCGGATGTGTCCGCCAAACATATCTGCCAACATCTGTCTGAGAAGCCGTATTCATAAGCGTCTGATAAGCGAGTGAAAATGAGAGATTTTAACCATCGCCTCTTCAGAAGCGGAGAGTATCTCATAATCTTTACTGAGACGTCTAGAATGGCCCAGCCATGCCAGAGTGCGTTCAGCAACCCAACGCCAAGGAAGTTTTTCCCATTCATGAGGTTTGATTTTTTCAGAAATATCAACATCAAGGTGGAACTGCTCCTGCAAATCAGACACAAAAGTACCCCGATACCCAGCATCAGCGCAGAATTTTTGAATAGACGGGTATCTTTCGCATGCTTGCCTGGCAGCAGAGATGCCCGCCTTTGTATCATGGATATTGGAGACATGAACAACGACAGACAATAAATTCCCCATCACGTCCACCACTATATGCCGCTTTCGGCCTTTCGTTTTTTCCCTCCGTCAATCCCGCGGTTTTCACTGGCCGATACGGTCTTTACACTCTGGGAATCAATGATTGCATAACTTGGCATCTCCTCACGCCCAGCATCCTTCCGGATTTTCCGGACCAAATGCTCCAAAATGCGATCCCACAGCCCGCTGATTCGGGCACGACGATAAAAGCTGTGCATTGTTGAGTATGGTGGGAAATCATGGGGTAACTGTCTCCAGTTGCACCCAGAATCCACTAAATACAGCACAGCGTCCGTCAATTCCCGCTTGCTCCGTCTGCAATTTCGCATCCCCGTGTAGAGTGGCGCGATCTCCGCCCACTGCTCATCCGTCAAGTCGCTCGGGTACGCCTTGCGTTGCTTTTCTTTTTTCATAGCCTCATTTTACTACTCCCTTTCTTGTTTGTGAATACGGCTTTTGACTTATTCCGGGGCACCCAAATACTGAGCAATCCCCTCGGCGATCCCCTGAGCCAGCTTGTCCTGGTAGGATGCATCCAGCAACCGCGCCAGTTCCCCGGGGCTGCTCATGTAACCCATCTCCACCAGGGCGGCACTCATGTCAGTCTCCCTGAGCACCACAAAATCCGCACTACGTACACCCCGGTCAGTCCCGCCGGTGACCTGGCAGACAGCGGTCTGGATGCTCTGAGCCAGTTCCGCCCCAGAACTGTTGGAGGGGTAGTGATAAGTGAGGATGCCTTGAAAGTTCGGAGCGTTGGCCATGGCGTTGGAATGCAGGGAGACAAAGAGATCCGCCCCGAATGCGTTGGCCAGCTCCGCCCGCTCATAGAGGCCGATCCCCGTGTCGTCGGAGCGGGTCATCACCACCTGGTACCCCCGTGCCGTCAGCAGGGCCTCCAGCTTCAGGGCCACCGCCAGGTTGATCTCCTTCTCGCTCACTCCGCTGTAGTGGGCCCCCGGCTGCCGCCCGCCGTGTCCCGGGTCGATAACCACGGTGAACTGCCGCTCCCACTGGACCGCCGTCTGCTGCGAATCGTTAGGAAGGGCCAGGCCGCCCTCTGAGAGGACGGCCTGGTGAAGACGCATGACTACAGTTGCTGCCTGGGCGCGGGTCAGGATCCCGTCGGGACCCAGGGTGCCGTTTCCATAGCCCGCCAGCAGGCCCTGGGACACGGCCCAGGCCATGGCAGTACGGTTTTCGCCGCTGATAGAATCCGCGTCGGAGAAGGCGCTCAAATCGGCCCCGGCTGCTGGACTGCCGGCCCGGATCCACAGCAGGGCCGCCAGTGCCTCACGGGTGACGCTTTGGCCGCCAGTCTCAGCTTCAGCAGGAGCGATGGCGTTCAGGGCGGCGGTGAGATCCGCGCCGGTGATGGGGGCGTTGGGGGCGAAGGTGGTTTCCGTCGCGCCAGCCATCAAGCCGTTGGCGGTGACATAGGACACGGCCCCGGCGTACCAGGCGCCCTCCGCCACGTCGGCATAGCCGACGGGTTCATGGACAATGGTGATGCGGCCGCTGCCGTTCACATCGGCATACTGGCTGCCGACGGAGATGGTGGGCAGGCCGGTGGCCTCGTCCACGGGGAAGGACTGGAGGTAGTCAGCCAGAACCATATAGTCCTCGGCCACATAGTCCAGCACATTCACCGCCCCGTCAAACATGGCAAAGCCGTCCCCCAGGTTGCGCAGGGTGTAGTTGTAGCCCGCCAGGTTATATACGCCGGTCAGGCTCAAGGGCTCATAGACCCCGGTCTCGTTGTTCAGCACCTCTACAGCAGTGACCCGGTAGCCGCCGGTGGGACCGCCGGTCCAGACCCCCAGTTCGTCCTGCTGGACAGTGGAGGGGATGGCTGTGTTGACCGTATAGCGCAGGCCGGAGACATGGAGGAAGCCGCCATTCTCCACCGCGCCGTCGGCGGTCATATCCTTGGCGCCCCACTCCAGGGCGTCCAGGAGCTGCTGCCCCGTGACGGTAATCAAGCAGGCCACGTTGCCGAATGTGTGGATCTCTTTACAGGTCTGATAGGTGATCTCCCCAGTGACAGCCCCGTTTCGAATGCCGCCGCCGTTCATCACGGCCACATCCACATCCATGCCCATGCTGTCAAAGAGGTGGTAGAGGGCGTCGGCGGCAAAGTCGCCGGTGTTGGTCTCCTGCTTGCGCACCAGGCGGCTGCCCTCGGCGTCATAGTTGTCCAGGGTCACCTCCGCATAGCCGATGACCTGTCCCAGCTGCTCGTCGATCTCGCTGATCCAGGCGTCCTCCAGGGCTTTCACCTCCGGGTCGGGGGTGAGGCCGGAGAGGTCCTCGGCGGTGAGGAGTTCTGTGGTAATGGTGCCGTCGGCGGCGATGGTCAGTTGTCCCACGGCATCCAGATAGGAGCCGGTCTGTGTGAGGATGACCGCGCCGCCCCCCTCGTCCGTCACCTCCTCCATGGGGAGGGCGGTGTGGGAGTGGCCGTCGATGAAGACGTCCAGGCCGGTGGTGTTGGCGATGACTTCCCGGCTGGTTCAGGGCTGGGAGGACTCGTCCACTCCCAGGTGGCCCAGGGCGATGACGTAGTCAGCCTCGGCGGAGGCGGCGTCGACGGCCTCCTGGATCGCGTCGTACAGTTCCTCACCGTCCGGACCGCCGGCGATGCCGTAGATGTAGTCGCCGTTGTCATCCTGGAAGTAGGCGGGGGTGGACTTGGTGAAGGACTCGGGGGTGGTGATGCCGACGATGGCCACGGAGACTCCACCCACCTCGAACACCTGATAGCTGTCCAGGACGTTCTCGCCCCGGACGCCGTCCGCCTCGTGGCAGAAGTTGCAGGATACGTAGGGGAAGTCCGCCGCCTGGATGGCGGCCATACAGCCCTCCATGTCATAGTCAAACTCATGGTTGCCCAGGGTGGCCAGGTCATAGCCGGCGGCGTTCATCAGCTGGATGATGGTGGCCCCCTGGTCCATCCCGCCGTAGGCGGTGCCCTGGATGTGGTCCCCGGCGTCCACCAGCAGGGCGTTCTCCAGGGAGTCCTTATAGGCGGCCACCAGGGAATAGGTCAGGTCCTGGTCGATGTAGGTGTGGACGTCGTTGGTGTAGAGGATGGTGACGCCGCCGTCCTCCTCCGCGGCTGCCGCGGTCACTGTCAGGCTTAACGCCATGGACAGCGTCAGCAGAAGGGCCAGAAGTTTTTTTCCGGTTCTCATACGCATTACTCCGAACATAATTTCTTATGTATCCGCCCACAAAAGCTTGTGGGACAGACCACAACAAAGGGAAATGGGGGACAGCCGCACCCGGCAGGCACAGCCAGACGGCACCCCTGCGCTATACGCCGGCGGTCTCCGGCTCCTCTCCCAGCAGCTCCGCCAGCCGGGCGCGCTTGCTGCGCTCGGTGCCCGGGATCCCCATCTTGTCGTATACCCGGTTTAGGTGGTTTTTCACCGTGCGCTCCGAGAGGAAAAGGGCGTTGGCAATCTCCTGGTTGCTCTTGCGCTGCGCCGCCAGCAGGGCGATCTCCAGTTCCCGGCGGGAGAGGCCCCAGTCCCGGGACATGCCGGGTTCCGCCGCCGTCTCCCACAGCAGGCCTCTGACCCGATTCCGCCCCAATCGGAACTTGCCGGCCAGAGCCAGCAGTTCCGTCATTTCAGGAGCCGCAGGGTCCCGCCCCTCTGTCAGCCGGGGTACCAGGCAATCATCCACTTCGGCAAAGGGCAGCCAGATCCGGTCGGGCAGAGCGGTCTCCCAGGCACTTTTCAATAGTGCCTGGGCCTCCTCCAGACGGTCCAGATGAAACAAGGCCGACGCTGTCTGGAGTTGCAAATAGATATCGCACAGCAGGTAGTGGAACTGCCCGCACAGGTCATGAAGCTCCTGCCACCGGGCAGCCACTTGGCTGTAGGAGCCTTGGGAGAGCAGCAGCTGGTTTGTGATAAGCTGGAGCATGGGCAGAGCGGGAGTTAGAACCGACGAAGCGGCGTCCTCCTTCAGGAGCCAGGCGGGAGCCTCCTCTGGATGGCCTAACAGGGCGTATAACCACCCCCGGCACATATCCAGAGTGGGCAGCAACACATACTGGCGGTTCTCCTTGAGTGGGAGAAACAGCCGTTCCAGGGGAGAAAACACTCCCGCCTCTTTCCCTGCCAGCAGGGCCAGTCGGGCCACCAGAAAGGCCGCCGTAATCAGGATGCTGAACTGTCCCTTGGAAGCGGCTGCTCCCATGGCCTGGTGATAAGCAATCTCGGCGCTGGCCGTCTCCCCCCGTATGAGGAAAACCTCGCCACCCATCACATACTCCGCTCCGGCGCCATGATCCTCAGTAACCCGGCTGTAATAGGGTATGCACACCTGCATTTCCTCATTTTCCAGATCCATAGCCCCCACCGTCCGGTGATAGGTCATCAGGATGGAGGGACAGCCGAAGGTCCATGGGCTCTCGTTACCCATGCTGTAACTGGGTCGATCCATCAGTTCACAGGCACGGCGGTGGTGGGCGCTCATGGCGGAGATGTCGTTGAACTCCAGGAAACTGAGCATGATCTCTGCCTCTCCCAGCAGATTGTTGCGCTCCTGGGGGGTAAGCGTCTGGTTCTCCTCCATACTTCGTTGGAACAGGCCATAGATCCGCATCATCTCATCAATGTTATTGTAGGTGTAGAGGTTCAGCATCAGCACCAGCAGGGCGTCCGGCCTGCGCAGCAGCAGCTGCTCTGGGCACTGTGTACTCCACTTGGTCAGCATGGGGCCATGCTCACCGCCAAAACTTTTGCTGCGATCCAGAACAATAGCCTCTAACAGCCGCTCCCAGTCGCCGGCATCATAGAATGTATTGGCGGCCTGGATATACTCACCCTGCTCCATCTGCC
Organism: Pseudoflavonifractor phocaeensis; assembly: GCF_016901955.1. Classification (GTDB taxonomy): domain Bacteria; phylum Bacillota; class Clostridia; order Oscillospirales; family Oscillospiraceae; genus Flavonifractor; species Flavonifractor phocaeensis_A. The sequence continues at coordinate 8,040 of NZ_JACJLC010000029.1, read as the reverse complement.
ACTGTCCAAGCAGACCAAGCAGTTCCCGCTGCTCCCCCTTCGGTATAGCCTGGAAATGCCAGTTCACCACATCCCGGAGCATATTGTGATAGCGGTAGACGCCGCTCTCGGCATCGTGGGAGATAAAGGCATTCTCCTGAGTCAGTGCGTCCAGCAGAGTGTCGCTATCATCCCCCTGCCAAAGGTGGCCAGCCTGCTCCCGGGTAAAGGACTCTGCCATGCCGTTGACCAGCAGGAACCGCTGCTTTCGCTCGTCCAGGGGCTGGTACATCACCTGATCCATCAGCCGGAAAATATCTGGTGTCTGGAACTGCCAGCTCCCCTGCTGGACATAAGAGCGAAACAACAGGTACAGCAGGGAGATCCACCCCTCGGATACCTGGTCCAGTTCCTCTGCCCGCTCCGCCTCCAAGGTCAAGCCGCACAGGCGGGCATAGTCCATGATCTCCTCCCGGCGCAGCTGCAGGTCCCTCATGGTGATCTGGCACAATCTTCCGCCCAGACGGAATCGGTCAGCCTCCCGGAAGATCCGGTTCCGAGACAAGAGGACCAGTTTCACTTGGCTTGGCAGGCTCTGGGCCAGCAGGCTCAGCAACTCGGAGAAATCAGGCGCGGTGACGCAGTGGATGTCGTCCAGGATATAAAAGATCGGCTGTGTCTCCCCCTCCAAGGCGTCCTCCAGAAGTTCAGTCAAAAGGAGGGCAGCTTCCCGATCTCCGGGATAGCCCAGCGACGCCATTTTCTCTGCCAGATCAGGGAATCTCCGCAGGGCCCGGCAGAAGCCCCTCCAGAAGGCCTCCGTGCTGTCCACGGTGAGGGTCTGCCGCAGGACGACCGTGCCCGGATGGGCCTTCTCATAGCGCTCCACCCACCAGCGCACGGCGGTGGATTTCCCGTAGCCCATAGGGGCCACCACGGTGGTCACCTGGCTGTGCTCCGCCTCCGCCAGGCGCGCCGCCAGCCGGGGGCTGATATAGGTGCTGTTGATTTGGGGTGTCTGCTCCATAGCTCCTCTCTCCTATTCCTCTTCCTCCAGCTGTTTGATGAGAACCGGCCTCGTCCGTCCGGAATATCCAGCATCTCCGATCAGCCTGCCTCTCCGAAGACGATATCATAAAAGTCGTTCTCCACGATGTGGGCGGTGCTGTCCAACTTATAGCCCACCAGCTGCTTCATGGCATCCACATACTGTGCCTGCTCCTCCGCTGTCATGGCGACGCCTTCAGCGGGTGTAAAGGTCTGAGTAAAGCGGTTGTAGAAGCCTCGGTCCGTTTTCCAGCACCGGGAGGAGAACACCACCAGCCCCTCGCTGTCAGAGAGGATATCGCTGCCCGCAAGCATCCGGGAGTCGTACTCCAGCCCCAGGAGGTTGGACACGGTGGGCAGGATGTCCACCTGACAGCAGACCTTATCCACCTCCACCGGCTCCTCCATGCTGGCCGACCACATGATGAGGGTGTTCTTGTACACGTCAAAGTCGATGGATGACTCGTTGATGGCGGAGAGGGCCTCCGAGGTGCCGAACTCCTTGCCCGCCAACTCCTCAATCACATCCACGTCAGAGTAGGGGATGTGGTCGCCGGTCGCGATGATCAGCGTGTTCTCCAGTTTGCCGGCCTCGTCAAGGCGCTGGATCAGATATTCCAGGGCCCGGTCCACCTCGATAGCGGCGGCGGCCACATATGCCTGGGTAGTTTCACTGTAGGGCAGTTCCGAAACCAAGTCCTTGTACTGGTTTGCAACCCGGTTCCAACCGTAGCGGGTGTGACCGCTGACGGTGAGATAGTAGACATGGAAGGGGGCATCGCTGCTCAGATAGTCGTCCACACTTATCTCCATCATGTACTTGTCCCGCTGGGGCCACAGCCGGTCGGTGCCGGAGGAATTCTCCTCACAGGTGAGGGTGTCCGGGTCGTCGTTCCGGCCGGGGACATACTGCTTCCATGTATAGCCCAGATTGGTGTGGGATTCGTGGCGACCGTACATATTCTGATTGTTGTGGTAGCCGTAAACCTGGTAGCCCAGCCGGCCCAACTGCTGGGCCAGGGAGAAGTAGACGTTGGTGCCCAGTTCGCCGGTGCGCTTCATGGTGATAGGGCTTCCGTTTTGGGGATAGAGGCCCAACAGGGTCTGGCACTCCCCGTTGGAGGTGCTGGTGAAGTGGAGGGCGGTGTAGTAGTTGTTGAATACGAAGCCCTCGTGGGCCAGCTTATAGAGGGTGGGGGTCAGTTCCGGGTCGATGGCGTAGCCGGAAAAGCCCTCCATCACGACCTGGATGACGTTATACCCCTCGAACATCCCGGTGTACTCGTTTTTGTTGGTGGGGGCGACGCTGTTGAAATAGTTTGCCAGCCAAGCCACACTATCGCTGGACGTGGACTCTGCCAGGGCGGCCAGATCCACGTCCATCACGTTGGGGGATGTGTCGACCACCGGCTCCTCCTCGGCAGGTTCTTCAGGTTCCGCTGGTGCGGTGGAGCCGGCAGAGTCGGCCCCGCCAGTGCCCCCGCCATCGTCGGAACTGCCCAGCCCCTCGATGGCGCTGAAGTCGTTGCTCAGATTGCTTTTTGGTGGGATGATCATGTGCTGCACATCCAGGCGCAGCATGGTCCAAAGCCCCAACTGCTCCGCCTGGTCATCAATGGCGCTGTCCATCTGGTAGAGGGCGCCGGGCGTCAGATCCCCCTGCCAGGGGAGATGGACGATCCCAACCCCCAGCAGATGGAATGCGGCCGCCGCGGCCAAGGCGAGTCCGGCAAGTCGCCGGTTGGGATGCAGGTCGCCTATTATCCGCCCAAAAAAGATCAGGAGCAGCACAAAAGGTAGGAGCAGCAACGCCAGGACAGGCACCATGACGGCCACCTGCTCTGCAATTACGTTAGCGTAGTCTGTCAGCCGGTTCCCGGAGGCCGTCCCCAGGATGCTCAAGGGGTAGTAGGTCTGCAGGATGGACTTAGCAACCAGTTCCACGCCGTAGAGCAAGGTAACCAGCCCCGCCGCCACCCGGATTGTCACGTCTCCCGCCCGTGGGGGAAGTACCAGAATCAGGGCGGAAAAGAGGCACCCGGCCGCCAAGCTGAAAGCAAAATAGACTGGCGCATACCGCATTTCCATCCCCATGTAGAAGTGGAGCACCAGTTCCAGATACAAAATCAGTGCCGGAAACAAGAAGAACCGCCCCGCCCAAGGCTTGACAGTATCGGCTGCGGTGCGGCAGATGCCCTCCCAGCCAAGCGTTTTTTTCTTTATCAGCCGGCGTCCGGCTGGCTGAGTTGATATTTTCTTTCCTTTCTCCCGCGGCGTATGTACGGTCTTATTCTCTATCTCCATCATCCTGGTTTGTCCTCTCTCCCCATTTATGGTCGGTTCTTTCTCTCTTGTTGCCCAACGCCCTCCGGGCAGCGGGGCCTGTTTCCGGTTCCATTTGGAAGGGGTCTACGCCGCTGACCGTATGGCCCGGTGGGTTAAGGGCCATGAGCACCGCCAAGCGGATGCCGAACTGCACATCATGGTCTACCCCTTTTCCAAACAGCAGCCGCTCCCCGTCTGTGGAGACCGACGCCATCAGCGCCTCGTCCCGAAGGGGATAGTATCGGGTGGAGTTCAGACGGTTGGCCATGTTCAACTCCAGCACACTGCCAGTACGCAGCATGATTCGCAGTCGGTGGCCGGGCAGCGCGGTCACGCTGGTAATGACTTTTTCTTCCTCCCATGCCCATTTCTGCGCCATGGCGGTCCCTCCTTCAAGTATTTCAGTGCGCTGAACCTGGGGGTATTCCATCAAAGGCGCGGTGTCCCTGCGCACAAAAAAAACACACCCTATGATTCCATTCAAATCATAGGGTGTGAAGTAAATCTTTGATATGGTACGATGTACTTTTATTTTCCTGTTTTCGACATGATCGGCGTCAGAGTCCTATTCTTCCGGCAGAGCCTTGAGCTGTTCCCGGGAGGCCATCCCCCGTTTCTTAAGCATGACGCTGACAGTGTTCCTCACTGTGTTGGGGGAGATGTAAAGCCTCTGAGCGATCTCACCGTTTGTGAGGTCCTGCTTCAGATACCGCAGGATGTCACGTTCCCTTGGGGTAAAGGCTGCAGCCGCCCCACCCCGGGCCGCCTCCCAGTCCCGGTACAGCCGGGCAATCGCTCCGCGTGGAGATTCCCATTCTACAGACAAGGGGAAGATGGCGCGAATGCCGGGATAGTTCTCCACAAAGGGCATATACACCTGGTCGGGAACAGCCAGTTCCAGAGCCGTTTTCACCTGCCCGATGGCCTCGTCCCGGTGGCCCAAGGCGTCCAAGGCCTGGGCCATGTAGAGTCTGGCATATACCTGGGGTAGCAGGTTGGGAAAGATAGAACTCAAGCCCAGAAAGTATTCACACTTCCCCAAAAGTTTACGGAAATCCTTTCGCTCCAGCAGTACCCGGCCATAGATGATAAAAGCGAAGGGCTGGGTCATGATGACCAGACGCCGCCGGTCGATCTGCCCCTCCAGGAGCCAGGTGGGAATGTCCGTCCACCTGCCCAGGAGAACGGATAAGAACCCTTCTGCCAGATCCAGGGTATAGCGGCACAGATCCTCGGTGTTCTGTCTTGCCCGGTCCCGGATGGCCTGCCGGGTCTCCTCCAAAGCGGCTGTGTCCCCCCGCTGGACAGCGATGCGGCACAGCAGGAACAGCACGCACTGGCAGATGCTGTTTTGACGCTTCAAATCGGCGGCGAACAGCGCCCGGTGGCACAGCTGCTCCGCCTCATCCAATTCCCCCCGCTGGAAATGGGCCTCAGCGCGCATGATGTACTCTGCCCCGGAGCCGTGTCCCCCGGTGAGTTGGTAGTACCAGGGCATACACTGGTCCATCTGGTCCAGTTCCTCTTCCAGCCTCCCGCTCTCCCGCCAGAACATATAGAGGACAGAGGGGGAGCCGAAGGTCCATGTGCTCTTCACGCTGATAAGCCGGGCCGGCCCGCCCAGCAGCTCCAGCGCCCGGCGGTGCCGCGTGCTCATATCCTCGATGCGGTTGTACTCCAGGAAGGAGAGCAGCAGTTCCATTTCTCCCCGCAGAGCGTCCTTCTCCTCCTGGGGCAGGGTGCTTTGGGAGATGTGCCCCTCGATCTCTCCCTGCATAGCCAGCAGTTTCTCATTCTCCCCCAGGAAGAACAGGGCAAAAGCCATGGGGATCAGCGCTTTGGGATAGGCCCGTTTCAATTCCGGCGGGGCGCTCTCCACCAACTCCAGGATCATGGGCCGGGTGTGCTCATCGACGATATCGGCGATGTCATAACTGGTCAGGGGCATGGCATAGATCCGTTCCCACGCTCCAGAGGCGTAATAAAACAACAGCGTATGGAGCCGGTCCTTTGCCTTGGCTGCCAGTTCCCCGCCCCGCAGGTAAATCTCACGCTGGCGTTCCTCACTGAGCTTGGCAAAGTGGCCCTCCAACAGCCGACGCAGTTGGGCGTGGAGGTAAAAACAGCGGCTGTCCGGTTCGTAGTGGACAAAGTATCGGCTGTCCATCAGCAGTTTTTCTGTCTCATCCAGGCCCAGCCCGGAGAAGCCCGCCGCCTGGGCCAGGGTAAACTGGGGGAAGATGGAAATCTCCAGCAGGAAGTTCTGCTCTGCCAGGGACAGGCGGCTCCAGAACACCTTCTCCATCAGTTCGTCCATGCTGCCCTGGTGGAAAGCCCCGGTGGTAACGAAATTGCGGAGTTGTAGGCTCAGAGCCATGACCCAGCCCTCGGACAGCGTTCCCGCCTCCTCCATCTGCCCCTGGGTGAGGGAAATGCCGGCGGATCGAAAATAGGCATCGATGTCATCACTGCGAAAGACGAAACTCTCCTCCCGCAGCCGCCAGATATTCCCGCCGGAGAAACCCTCCATTTTCTCCCTGGACAACGGCTGGGTGGAGACGACGATATGCAGTCCCTCCCCGCCGTGGTGGGACAGGGCCTCCAAAAAGACGCCGGGCCGGTCGATTTCCCAGTTCATAAAGTCGTCCAGCCACAGATAAGCGTCCTCCAGGCACTCCAGCGTCTGGAGGGCCCGGGCAATTTCCGGTATCGTGTCCTCGTCCGGCGGGCCAATAGCCAGCAGTCGCCGGGCGCAGGCATCGTCGATTTTGGAGAGCATGTCGCACAGATGCCGCCAACCATCCTTGGCCCGGCGGGGTACAAATTCATATCGCTCCCGCAGGATGCTCTGAGGAAGCCTGGTATCAAAGAAATACTCCAGAACTGTGGTCTTCCCGAAACCAGAGGGGGCCTCCACCAGTGTCAAGGGATAGTCTTTCATATACTCCAGCTGCTTCAGCAGCCGGGGCGGATAATATTTCACTTTTGGATTAATGGGCTTTGTCCGCGGCATAGTTTCCTCCCGAGGACAGAGGGAGCCATTCTCCGCAGGCGATACCCTCTGCCGGATTTTCTGGCATCTTGATAAAAGATGATCTTATTTCAATTATTTTACCACAGGTTAAGCCACATCTCAACCGAAAGAATACGCCGGACCGGCGTCCACGATCTGCAGCAGCGATGGGTCAAACACATTGGTACCTAAATTAGTACCTGGCGTTCCTATACACATAAAAATACCCATTATATAATAACGATGGGTGGTTGATCTTCTTATCAACAGGGGCATGGATAATCCCACAGAACCACTCACCCATCAGACGTGCTGTCACACAAGAACATTTCAAAAGGAGATGACGCTTTATGTATCAGATCAAAAACTTTACCACCAACGACGATATCAAAGTTCTTGATGAAAAGGGCTGTTTCCAAGTGATCGAATACCAGCGAGACCTGAGCGTGACGCCCGATTCCGCCGCCACCGCATATTTCTCCGCCCAGATGAATGTGCGCAGACGCCAACTGGTCTGTGATCTGAGCAAGGCGCCGGTCACCATCCAGGCTGGAGCTATGCAGTGGATGCTGGGAAATGTCAACGCCACCACCGGGATCAAGGGAGTGGGGGACATGGCCACAAAGCTGCTTCGAGGCAAGGCCAGCGGCGAGTCCGCCATCAAGCCGGAATATACTGGCGACGGTCTTCTTGTGCTGGAACCCACCTTTAAGCACCTTCTCCTGCTGGACGCAGAGGACTGGGGCGGCAACGTGGTGCTCGATGACGGCCTGTTCCTGGCCTGCGACTCCCGGCTCACCCACAAAACTGTCATGCGCAACAATCTGTCCTCCGCCGTCGCCGGAGGCGAAGGTTTGTTCAACCTGAGCCTGAACGGAAGAGGCGTTTTCTGCCTGGAGGCGGACTGTCCGTGGGAAGAACTCATTGAGATCGAACTGAAGGACGATGTACTGAAGGTGGATGGCAACTTCGTGATTGCATGGAGCGGTTCCTTGAACTTCACGGTGGAGCGTTCCGGCAAGAGTTTGATCGGTTCCGCCGCCAGCGGGGAAGGGCTGGTCAACGTGTATCGCGGCACCGGCAGACTGCTGATGATGCCTACGGCCAGGTAAATGATGTGGGAAACCAAGCGGCGCTTCCTATTCCGTTTGCATGGCACATACATGATCCACAGAAAACATAAGAGGCTTCTGCTACGGACAAAATACTTAAGACTCAGAGGATGCGTCTCCTGATGTCGTGGCATCCTGTTTATCACTTCAAGCTTTCACATTTTCAACGACAGCGAAGGGCGGCATTGCCGCCCTTCGCTGTCTGCATTTAGTTGTACAAAGCGGCCCATTGCGCAGGTACCCTGCCATCCATGCTTCACTCATCCGGGAAGATCAACTCCAGTTGGGAAAACACGTCCTCCCGGAGATCGTCCAGTTCCCCGGCGTAGTCCGCGCTCATGTTGAATCCGTAGAAGTAGGTATACAGGTCGGTGAAGACCATCAGCGCATCCCAGTGCCGGGTGTCCTCGTTCCCGCCGGTCATCCAGGTGACCCGGCTGGCAGGATAGGCCCCCATCGTGCCGCCGTCCTGGACGGCAAGGTCACGGATCTCCCACCCGCAGATGACCTCGGCCCACCGGGCGATGTATTCCTCCATGGTCTCCTCCCCTGCGGACATGAAGT
>NZ_JACJLC010000280.1 GCF_016901955.1 Pseudoflavonifractor phocaeensis | reverse complement strand
ACAACGCTTTTCCTTCGGTCGGCCACCCTCCTATAAACAAAGAGGACCTGCCGCAAGGCAGGTCCTCTTTTAGGGAGTATTGATTACTCCTCGATGTCGATAACAACGCTTTTCCTTCGGTCGGCCACCCTCCTATAAACAAAGAGGACCTGCCGCAAGGCAGGTCCTCTTTTAGGGAGTATTGATTACTCCTCGATGTCGATAACAACGC
>NZ_JACJLC010000279.1 GCF_016901955.1 Pseudoflavonifractor phocaeensis | reverse complement strand
GCAACAAGGTCGTGTTTGAAGATGTCGGCAATCCACTTGGCGTCCCGTTTGTCAGTTTTCTTACCTCGAATCGCTTTCACGTATTTCGGATGAGCAAGAACGATATTACTCACCTTCACGTGCTCTGTAGTGTGCCTGCTTCCTCAAGCCTATTCTAACAAATTACGACTTGCTGCGTTAGAGACACCTGTGTTTCATTTTCCTTTGGTGCCTTG
>NZ_JACJLC010000278.1 GCF_016901955.1 Pseudoflavonifractor phocaeensis | reverse complement strand
CCCCTGGAAATGATCATGATAGCGTTCATGCTGTTAACTTGTTGAGAAAAGTTGAGATCAGCGGGAGCAATATACTGGCAGACCGGGCTTACGGTGCTCAGACAATTCGGGAATACATTTCAGGACAGGGTGCCAACTATGTGATTCCACCCCAAGGCAATCTCGTTAAGCCCTGGAACGTTGATTGGTGCCTGTATAAGGAACGGCATTTGATTGA
>NZ_JACJLC010000277.1 GCF_016901955.1 Pseudoflavonifractor phocaeensis | reverse complement strand
GCAACAAGGTCGTGTTTGAAGATGTCGGCAATCCACTTGGCGTCCCGTTTGTCAGTTTTCTTACCTCGAATCGCTTTCACGTATTTCGGATGAGCAAGAACGATATTACAGGTGGGTTCCAGGATGTTGTAGATGGGAATCCAATACTTCCCTGTGGACTCCATACAGACATCCCGGCAGCCATTCTCAGCCAACCACGTTGCGCACCGATGCAAAT
>NZ_JACJLC010000276.1 GCF_016901955.1 Pseudoflavonifractor phocaeensis | reverse complement strand
GGCTCCACACCATTGGCCTTGGCTGTCTCCACCAACGAATATACAATAGCGCTGGACTCCGCACCCTTGACGCTGTCGCAGAACAGCCAATTCTTTCTGCCCAGCACGATGAATACGCCGCCTGAAACGGTGCCTTTAGACCGCACGAATGGTGCACCCAGACCGCTGAAATGGTGCATGGTCACCGCAGCCATGGTGCATTGACAGGATGGCCACT
>NZ_JACJLC010000275.1 GCF_016901955.1 Pseudoflavonifractor phocaeensis | reverse complement strand
CGCAGGTGAGCTTAACTTCCGTGTTCGGGATGGGAACGGGTGGACCCTCACCGCAATCAACACCAACTTACTTTCCTTTGAAAAGAAAAGTAAGCAAAAGAAACTTTCATCAACTTTCTTCTCCTTACCGTTCTTCTCAACGATAAGTTATTATATTCTCTTTTCATCTCACTGTCAAGACCATTTTTTAAATGGTGACCCGTACGGGAATCGAACC
>NZ_JACJLC010000274.1 GCF_016901955.1 Pseudoflavonifractor phocaeensis | reverse complement strand
AATTGTCTGAGCACCGTAAGCCCGGTCTGCCAGTATATTGCTCCCGCTGATCTCAACTTTTCTCAACAAGTTAACAGCATGAACGCTATCATGATCATTTCCAGGGGAGAGGAGAAAGTCTACCGGGTTGCCCAGGCCGTCTACGATGGCATGGATCTTTGTGTTGAGTCCACCTCTGGTACGGCCAACTGCCTTATCTGCCGTTTTTTCCCCCACC
>NZ_JACJLC010000273.1 GCF_016901955.1 Pseudoflavonifractor phocaeensis | reverse complement strand
TTTTCATCTCACTGTCAAGACCATTTTTTAAATGGTGACCCGTACGGGAATCGAACCCATGTTTGCGGCGTGAGAGGCCGCCGTCTTAACCGCTTGACCAACGGGCCATATGGTGCGCCTTCACGGATTCGAACCGGGGACCCACTGATTAAGAGTCAGTTGCTCTACCAGCTGAGCTAAAGGCGCATCTGGATCAGTGCTGTGTCAGCACCCTCAAA
>NZ_JACJLC010000272.1 GCF_016901955.1 Pseudoflavonifractor phocaeensis | reverse complement strand
TCAATCAAATGCCGTTCCTTATACAGGCACCAATCAACGTTCCAGGGCTTAACGAGATTGCCTTGGGGTGGAATCACATAGTTGGCACCCTGTCCTGAAATGTATTCCCAAATTGTCTGAGCACCGTAAGCCCGGTCTGCCAGTATATTGCTCCCGCTGATCTCAACTTTTCTCAACAAGTTAACAGCATGAACGCTATCATGATCATTTCCAGGGGAG
>NZ_JACJLC010000271.1 GCF_016901955.1 Pseudoflavonifractor phocaeensis | reverse complement strand
CCGCGACGCCGTCTAAGCCCCTGCGACTGCACAAGCCGGCCTGCGGCCCCGTGGGCCGTCAGGTCCGTTTGTTCCGCTCCAGGTCTTAGCCGGCTGCTCCCGGGCGCTGCGCGCTTCTTTCTTGTCACGCTTCGCGCCCTCCGCGACGGGCAACTGCTTAGCACTCCGCCGAAAATGCCGCTGGGCTCTGCCCAGCCTGTTTTTCGGTCTGCGTGCTTC
>NZ_JACJLC010000028.1 GCF_016901955.1 Pseudoflavonifractor phocaeensis | reverse complement strand
GGTGCAAGGTTTTTTGCGCATTTTCCCTCTTTTCCTTGCACCTATTATACCATAAAACGCCTTCTATAGCTTGATATATAAGGCTTTTTCTGTTATTCAGTAGACATTAGTTAAACTTTTGACGAGCAAATAAAAGGAACAAAGGATTTTAAAAACAGACTGTAAAGTATGCACAAAAACAGGCTTAAAAATTTGGGAGAGGGGGATTTCCGGCTGTTGCAGAGGTGAAAGTAAAAAAATGAGGAAAAGACACCGTCTCTGACGGCTCTCAGGCGGGCGTCAGAGACGGCAATTCCAAAGCGGCCAGGGGGACGAGAAGCGGGTAAAAACCCGGCAGAAAGCCGCTGGCAGCCTCACAGAGGGCTATCTGGACAGAAAAGACAAATGGCCGATAAAACGGGGCCCGTTGCTTGTCCGCAACAGGCCCCGTGGCAAGGGAAAGGATATATTTTACTTCAGGCTGAGGATCTCGCGGGCCTCGGCGGGAGTAGCGACCTGCTTGCCGAACTCCTCGATGACCCGGCGAGCCCGTTCCACGAACTGCACGTTGCTGTCCGCCAGAACGCCCTTAGAGTACATGACATTGTCCTCCATGCCCACGCGGATGTGGCCGCCCAGGGCCACGGCGCCGTACAGCATGGTCATGGCAGAGTGGCCCACGCCGAAGCAGCTCCAGGTGGAGCCGGGGCACAGGGACTCCATGGTCTCCTTCATGAAAATCAGGTTCTTCATAGAGCCGGGAATGCCGTTGGCGCAACCCATGCAGAACTGGAAGTGCAGGGGCCCCTTGAGTACGCCCTTCTTCAGATAGTACTGGGCGTTGGCGATCATGCCGGGGTCAAAGGCCTCGATCTCAGGCTTTACGCCCCATTCCTGCATATTCTTGCCCAGCTCCTCCAGGAAGGCGGGAGGATTGAGGAACAGGGAGGTGTGCAGCCAGTTCATGGAGCCGCAGTCGTAGGAACCCATCTCGGGGCGCAGCTCCTTCAGGTGGATCTGGCGGGTCTCGTCGGTGGCGTTCAGGTCGCCGGAGGTGGTCATGTTCAGGATGATGTCGCAGTCGGGGTGGTTGGCCCGCAGCAGCTCCACGGTCTGGCGGAACTTCTCCTTGTCCATAGTGCCCTTACCCTGGTCGTCCCGCATGTGCAGGTGGGCGACGGCGGCGCCGGCTTTCCAGCAGGCGTACACGTCCTCGGCGATTTCAGCGGGGGTCATGGGCACGTTGGGATTGTTTTCCTTGGTGGGCCAGGCGCCGGTGGTGGCCACGGTAATAATGGTCTTGTTCTTCAGATCGGCCATGATAACTCAAAGTCCTTTCTCAGTAGGGTGTGGGGGATATGGCGCAAAGCGGCGGGCGACTGCCCGCCGCTTTGCGCTTGGCTGGTGTATAGGGAAGGGAAAGTATTAGGTGGAGACAAAATTACTTGTTGCGGTTGAACAGCTTCTGGATGTACTCCAGGCCGCTGTCGCCGTTGCCCTCGGCCTCGCCGTAGCCGGTGCCGCCGTACTTGTAGGTACGGGTGGGAACGTCCTTCAGCAGCAGGTCCTCGTCGATCTCGGCGCTGCAGCGGGCCATGGAGCCGTCGCCCATGTACCAACGCAGGGGGAAGCAGTTGAAGCGGAACCACACGCCAGCGGGGATCTTGTCCAGGTCGCCGCCCAGGTTCTCAACGCCCACGATGCCATGGCCCAGCATCTCCTTGTGGCAGGGCTCCCAGGTGCCCCAAACGCCGATGTTCTCCAGATCGCCATACATCTCGTCGTAAGCCTTCTGGCCGTAGATGCGGATGTACTCGTCCTTGTCGAACTTGGCATAGGCCTCCTCGCCGAACAGCTCCTTGTACTCCTCGGTGATGGGACGGCCGGTGGCGCCCAGCAGGTTCATGCGGGTCATGCCGTTGTTGCCCATGGCGGTGTGCAGGGGGTGGTCCAGAGCCTGGCTGTCCATGGCCACGCACTTGACCTTGTTCTTGACAAACCACTTACCAGCCTCAACACCGGTGCCGGCGGCATAGTGATAGTAGGCCTTGGAGTCGTCGAACAGGCGGTGCATACCGGTGTTCAGGCAGACAACCTTGCCCTCCAGGTCAGCCTGGTTGATGCCGTACTTCTCGCAGGCGGCGTCCAGGTGCTTGTCGGTGATCAGGCCCCAGGGCTCGATGTCGATCTTCAGCACAACAGCCTGACCGGTGTAGGCGTCGATGGGCATCTCGTCGGAGTAACGGGCCCGGCGGCCGTCGAACTCATACTCCATGACGTGACGGGGAGCGTCGCAGTGAGTGCCGGTGTGCATGGTGCAGGTGATGCGCTGGGTCAGCACGCCGCCCTTGGCCATGGAGTGGGCGCCCACGATGTCGGGCTTATCAAAGTAGGGCCAGCGGGGGATCTCAGCGCCAAAGGGATGGGTCAGGTCAACAAAAACAGTCTTGCCCATGATGGGTTACCTCCTTGATGATAATACAGTGCTTGGAATGGACCGGACAGCTTACTTGCCGTAGAGCATCCGGATCAGGTACTCGTTCAGATCAGCATTGGCCTTGGCAGCCTGCTCGGGGGTCCACTTCTGGAAGCCCTCGCCGGTCTTGAAGCCGATCTTGCCCTCGTTCTTCAGCCGCTCCAGCAGGGGAGAGGGCTTGTGAGAATCCTCCAGGTCCTGGAGGATGTAGTTGTGGATGTTGAAGGTGAGGTCGGTGCCCACCATGTCGGCGTTCTCCATGGGGCCCAGCTGGGGCAGACGGAGACCGAAGGAGTAGCGGACCGCCTCGTCCACGGTGGCGGCATCGGCGATGCCGTTCTCCACAATGGAGATAGCCTCACGCCACAGGGCGTGCTGCATACGGTTGGCGATGAAGCCGGGCACGTCCTTCTTGCACAGCACGGGCTTCTTACCCACGGAGCGAAGCACTTCCATGACGGTCTGAGCCACTTCGTCGGAGGAGGCATCGGATTTCACCACCTCCACCAGGGGAATCAGGTGGCCGGGGTTCCAGAAGTGGGTGCCCACGAAGCGCTCCCGGTGCTTGAGCTCAGCGGAAATCTCGCTGGGGCTCATGACGGAGGAGTTGGTGCAGAAGATGGTGTCCTCAGCGCAGCGGGCCTCCAGCTTGGCGAAGGTCTCCCGCTTGATTTTCATGTCCTCGAACACGGCCTCGATGACGAAGTCGGCGTTCTTGACGATGTCGCTGTCGATGTCGTTGGTGAAGGAGATCCGGGAGAGCCGGTCGGCCAGCTCCTCCTCGGTGAGGACCCCCTTGTCCACCAGCTGCTTGGTGTTGGTACGGATGCCGGCCTCCACGTCGGTGGGGTACAGGTCGTACATGCCCACCTGGAAATCGGGATTGGAGGCGAACACGAAGCCGATGTTCTTACCCATCATGCCCGCGCCGCAGATCAGGATATTTTTAATGGTTTTCATTGGGTTTCGCCGTCCTTTCCGTAACCGGAATCACACCACCAGGTAGCCGCCGGAGCAGTCGCAGTTGCTGCCGGTGATGAAGTTGGAGGCGTCGGAGGACAGGAACAGAGCGTAGCCAACGAAGTCGTCGGGCTCGCCCAGGCGGCCGATGGGCTCACGGTTGAGGAAGTTCTTGTACACGGCGGACTCGGGATCGAACATCCACTCGGTCAGGTCGGAGCGGAACACGGTGGGGCAGATGGAGTTGACGTTGATGTGGTACTTGGCGGACAGGTCGCAGGCCAGGCAGGACACCATCAGGTCGGCGCCGCCCTTGGAGGTGCAGTAACCGGTGTAGCCGGCCATGCCGCGCTTGGAGCGCTGAGAGGTAACGATGACCATCTTGCCGCGCTTGGTGTTGTCGGCCTCGTACTGAGCCACCATCTGATGGGCCACGTACTTGGTGACGATGTACACGCTCTTGCAGTCGGCGTCCATGATGTACTGCCAGTCGGCCACGGACTGATCCAGCACGTTCTGGGGCTTGTTGTAGCCGTGAGACACAGCCAGGATGTCGATGCAGCCGTACTTGGCCACGCAGGCCTTTACCAGAGCGTCCACGTCCTCTTCCTTGGCGGGGTCGGCCACGAAGTAAGCGCAGTCGATGCCCTCGGCCTTGAACTCGTCCTCCAGGGCCTTCAGCTTGGCGTCGTTGCGGCCGGTCATGAAGACCTTGGCGCCGGCGTAGCCGTAAGCCTTGGCCAGCACGCAGCCCAGAGCGCCGGTGGCGCCGGTGACCAGAGCCACCTTGTCCTTCACGGAGAACATATTTTCAACAAAAGACTTCTGAACAGGAACCATGACGATCTTCCTCCTTATAATATGTAAAGCGTTTCAGGAACAAGGGGATGAGCTCAGGCGTTGGGGTAGTTGATGATGACCAGCATCCGGGCGGGGAGGTTGCTCTCGTTCAGCAGGCCGCGGCCCTCGTTGGGGGGGAAGGAGATGGACTCATCCTTGTGGATGACGTACTTCTTGCCGTCCTTGTCGGTGACGGTCATCTCGCCCTCCAGCACGTAGTAGACCTTCTCCAGCGGGTTGTCCTCGTAGGCCCACTCAGCGCCGCCGCCGGGCAGGAAGGTGGACACGCCCACCCAGAACTTCTCGGCACCGGTCTCCTCCTTGCCGTGGATGCGCATCGCCACCATGTTGAAGTGGCCGGCAGCCTCGTAAGACTTCAGTTCTTCCACAGTACGCTTGACCATTTGAAATCCGCTCCTTTTAATAAAATTGGTTGTTAGGACGTCTGGTTGTTTTCTTGCTGACCCTCAGCATTTTGTCTGGTTATAGTGTAGCGAAGGGCTGGTATTTGTGCAATACGTACAATTATGTAAGTAGGTAACTGTGAGGTTCGCACTTACTGAAAAGTAAGTGGCAATTTTTTGTAAAAACCGCCCAACGGGAGTGCACGGGTTTCATATAAAACACACAATAGACCGGCTAGTTTAAATGAAAACTGTGCAGTATGTACAAAAATATTGTGAAAAATTTGGCGCACAGGAAGGGGCTGCGGCAAAGAGCCGCTTGTGGGCGGGGCTGGTGGTATGATATGATAGTAGCCGACCAGATACAGAAACGTGATATGTAAAATCCAGCAAAGAAAGAGGGTACTGTCCGTGTGGAGCGATCATTTTAAAGAGCCTACCAACCCATATCACTATGTGCTGCAGTGTATTGGCGGCAAGTGGAAAATGACCATTCTCCATGAGATACATACCTATGGAAGCATCCGGTTCAACCAGACGCTGAAGGCGCTGCCCATTTCAGAGAAGGTGTTCAGCCAGCAGTTGAAGGAATTGACGGACGCGGGGCTTATCCGCCGGATCTCCTACGATACCATTCCGCCCAAGGTGGAGTATGTGCTCACCCCCAGTGGGGAGGAGCTGATCCCAGCCCTGGACGCGCTGTACATCTGGAGCATCCGTCAGATGGACGAGCAGGGTATCCCCATCGACAGCGACGCCTTTGTGGTCCACAATTCCAGCAAGTATGTGGAAAAGCTCCAGGACATCATGGATGCCAACGACTTTACCCCGGAGCAGAAGCGGAAGGGGCGGACCACAGATAATCGATATTGACGGCCCCGGGCGCGGCGTGTGGAACGCCGCGCCCGTTTTACATTCAAAGCCTAAAGGAACGGGCGGGAGAACGTTGCAATCGACGGCGGATTGGGGTATGATAAGCCCTGAAAGAGAATGATTCCAAAGGAGGCGCCATCTATGCGCGATGGATTTGTGAAAGTGGCGGCGGGCACGCCCAGGATCCGGGTGGCCGACTGCCGGTATAACGCCGAGCAGATCTTTACCATGATGCGGGAGGCCGACAAGCAGGGGGTGAAGGTGTTGGCCCTGCCGGAGCTCTGCCTCACTGGCTACACCTGCGGGGACCTGTTTCTCCAGCCCACCCTGCTGCGGGGGGCTGAGGAGGGCCTGGCCACCATCCTGGAGGCCACCAAAAATCTGGACATGATCACGGCGGTGGGCCTGCCGGTTCGCAGCAAGTGGGATAATAAACTGTATAATTGCGCCGCGGTTATACAGAGCGGAGAGATCCTGGGCCTGGTGCCCAAGACCCACCTGCCCAACTACGGGGAATTTTACGAGCAGCGGTGGTTTGCCCCGGGGGCGGGACTGGATGCCACCATCACCCTGTGCGGCCAGGAGGTCACCCTTTCCGACGGCCACCTCTTTGCCTGTGAGGAGATGCCCAATCTGGTTATCGGAGTAGAGATCTGCGAGGACCTGTGGGCTGCCGAACCCCCTTCCATCCGGGCCGCCCGAGCGGGAGCCACCCTCATCCTGAACCTGTCCGCCTCCAACGAGCTGGTGGGCAAGGCTTCCTACCGCCGGGGCTTGGTATCCGGCCAGAGCGGACGGCTGGTGTGCGGCTATGTGTACGCCGACGCCGGGGAGGGAGAGTCCACCACCGATCTGGTGTTTACCGGCCACAATATCATCGCTGAGAACGGCACCATCCTGGTCGAGCGGCGGTTTGCCACTGGTCTCACCATCAGCGAGATCGATGTAGACCGGCTGGCCTATGAGCGCCAACGGATGACTACCTTCCAGCACGCGGAAGAGGAGACCCTCTGGCGGATTGGCTTCCAGATGCCGGTGGGGGACACCCACCTGACCCGGCCGGTCTCGCCCACTCCATTCGTGCCCCAGGACAAGGACGACCGGGCGGAGCGGTGCGAGGAGATTTTGAAGATCGCCGCTCTGGGCCTGAAAAAGCGGCTGGAGCACACCCACGCCAAAACGGCGGTGGTTGGCCTGTCCGGCGGCCTGGATTCCACCCTGGCCATCCTTATTACCACCATCGCCATGAACCTGCTGGACCGGCCGGCCAGCGACATCATTGCCGTTACCATGCCCTGCTTCGGCACCACTGACCGCACCCGGGACAACGCCGTGGAGCTGGCGGGCCGGCTGGGGGCCACCCTGAAGCGGATCGACATTGGGGAGGCGGTGCGCCAGCACTTCCGGGACATCGGCCAGTCCATGGACAACCATGACGTGACCTTTGAAAACGGTCAGGCCAGAGAACGCACCCAGGTGCTTATGGATATTGCCAACCAGAACGACGGCCTGGTGGTGGGTACCGGGGACCTGTCCGAGCTGGCCCTGGGCTGGGCTACCTATAATGGAGATCATATGTCCATGTACGGGGTCAACGGCTCCATCCCCAAGACCCTGGTGCGCCATCTGGTGAGCTATGTGGCCGGGGACAAGGCGGAGGAGGATCAGGCTTTGTCCGATGTGCTCACCGATATCCTGGACACCCCTGTGTCCCCCGAGCTGCTCCCCGCCATCAATGGGCAGATTGCCCAGAAGACCGAGGATCTGGTGGGGCCCTATGAGCTCCACGACTTCTACCTCTACTACGCCATCCGGTGGGGCTTCTCCCCCCGGAAGGTGCTGCGGTTGGCGGAGCAGGCCTTTGGGCGGGCCTATGACCGGGCCACCCTGCTGAAGTGGCTGAACAACTTCTACCGCCGGTTCTTTGTCCAGCAGTTCAAGCGATCCTGCCTACCCGATGGACCCAAGGTGGGGTCGGTGTCCCTGTCCCCCCGGGGCGATTGGCGGATGCCCTCCGACGCTGTTTCTGCCCTGTGGCTGGAGGAACTGGAGGGGCTGGAATGATGAATATGGTTTTAGCCGCCAATCGCCCGCGAGTGAAAGCGAGCCGCGCCTTTGGCGTGCCCAAGGCTTTTCCGCGACGTGGAAAAGCCTTGCCGCAGGCGGGATTTACTCCCGCCGAGGAAGTAAAAAGAAATGGGGTCCCCATGAAAGTTTGCTTTCATGGGGCTGACTGGCGGATGCCCTCCGACGCTGTTTCTGCCCTGTGGCTGGAGGAACTGGAGGGGCTGAATTGACGTGAACCTATACGTGGATCTGTTCTGGACCTTCGCCAAGATTGGCGTGTGTACCTTTGGCGGAGGATATGCCATGCTGCCCATCCTCCAGCGGGAGCTGGTGGAAAAGCGGGGCTGGGTGGGGGAGGAGGAGCTGTCTGATTACTTTGCCATCGGCCAGTGCACCCCCGGAATCATTGCCGTCAATACCGCCACCTTTGTGGGACACAAGAAGAAAGGCGCCCCCGGCGGGGTGACGGCTACCCTGGGGCTGGTGTTCCCCTGTCTGGTGGTCATCATGCTTATTGCCGCCTTTTTACAAAATTTTGCTGAGCTGCCGGCGGTGGTCCACGCCTTTAACGGGGTGCGGGCCTGCGTGTGTGCCCTCATCCTGTCCAGTGTCCTCAAGCTGCGCAAAAGCACCGTCATGGACCTGCCCACCCTGTGTATTTTTGCGGTGGTGCTGGTGCTGGCGGTGGTGGGAAACTTTGTCCCCTTCCCGGAGGGTACCGCTCTGGCGGCGGTGATGGGCTTTGTGTGCTCCCCCATTGTGCTGGTGGTAGCGGCAGGGGTGGCCGGGCTGTGTATCCGGGCTGCCAAGGGAGGGCTGAACCCGTGATCTATCTTCAGCTCTTTTTCGAGTTCTTCAAGACCGGCCTGTTCGCCATCGGCGGTGGGCTGGCTACCGTACCCTTCCTCACGGACATGGGGGCCCGAACCGGATGGTTTTCCTCTGGCGATCTGGCCAATATGATCGCCATCTCCGAGTCTACCCCCGGCCCTATGGGGGTGAACATGGCCACCTATGTGGGCTTTCACACAGGCGGCATCATCGGAGGGGTCATTGCCACCCTGGGGCTGGTGTGTCCCTCCATTATCGTCATCCTCATCATCGCCGGCTTTTTGAAAAAGTTTCGGGAGAGCCGGGGGGTGGACGGGGTATTTTACGGCATCCGCCCCGCCTCCACCGCTTTGATTGCGGCAGCCCTGGCGGAGGTGTGCGCCATCGCTCTGGTGAATACCGGGGCCACCTTCGGTACGGCGGAGTTTTTCCACTGGAAGGCTATCCTGCTGGCAGTGGTTATTTTCCTCTGCCTCCAGTGCAAGCCCCTGAAGAAACTCCATCCCATTGTCTATATTGCCATTTCGGCGGTCATCGGAGTTCTGTTCCAGTT
Organism: Pseudoflavonifractor phocaeensis; assembly: GCF_016901955.1. Taxonomy (GTDB): domain Bacteria; phylum Bacillota; class Clostridia; order Oscillospirales; family Oscillospiraceae; genus Flavonifractor; species Flavonifractor phocaeensis_A. Next base: position 23,271 of record NZ_JACJLC010000028.1, on the reverse strand, counting down.
CTAACGCCGCAAAAATACAGCGGGAGGGCTGTGTAAGCCCTCCCGCTCATGCTAAGGAGAAACAAGATGCGTATTGCCAACCTGGTGTCCGACTCCATCGTGGACGGACCAGGCCTGCGGTTTACAGTCTTTACCCAGGGCTGCCCACATCACTGTCCCGGCTGCCACAACCCGGATACCCACGACCCCGCCGGAGGGCAGGAGATTGCTGTGGAGGAGCTGGCCGGGCGGTTGTTTGCCAATCCCCTCACCGACGGGCTTACCCTGTCCGGTGGGGAGCCCTTCGACCAGGCGGCGGAGTGTGCGGCGCTGGCCCGTCTGGCCCGGGAGAAGGGTTTGAACGTGTGGACCTATACCGGGTATACCTACGAGATCCTGTTGGAAATGCCGGAGGCCCAGGCCCTGCTGGCAGCCACCGACGTACTGGTGGACGGGCCCTTTGTGGAGAACCTGAAGTCCTACGACGCCCTCTTCCGGGGCTCCACCAACCAGCGGCTCATTGACGTGCCCCGGAGCCAGGCCGCCGGGCAGGTGGTTTTGTGGCAGCGGCCCGATCCCCTGGCCCACTTCACCCGGCCAGAATCATAGTAGGGGCGGGGCTCTGTCCCCGCCCGCCTTGGGGCGGGCCGGCGGGCGGCTGATAGCCGCCCCTACAGGGCGCCGTTCTGGTTCAGGCCGGCCCCGGTGCGCAGCCCCAGCAGGAAGGCGTGGGCGGCGGCAAAGGCCACCACCGCCTCCACATCCTTCATAGTCTCCTCCGTCTGATCGCCCAGGCACAGGCTTTCCCGGAACAGATCCCCGTCATCCCGGGGCAGGCCGGACAGATAGGGCTGTATGTAGGAGCGGTAGAGAAATTGTAAAAAGTCATTCATACCCACACATCCAAAACACGAAATTTGATGATGCTATTATATACGAATTATGATAATGTGTCAAGGGGGGAGACGGCGTGGAAATCATTCTGCCCAGCCTGGCGGAGCGGCTCAAGCCGCTGCGCAGGGAAAAGGGAAAGACCCAAAAGGAAATGGCGGACTTTCTGGACGTGACGGAGCGGCATTATCAGAAAATCGAGTATGGCCACATCAATATTTCCGCCACGCTGGTCATCAAGCTGGCCGACTATTTTCAGGTCTCGGCGGACTATTTGCTGGGACGGAAGGACGAGAAGCTGTAGGCTGAGGGATAGAGTGTAAGATGGAAAAGCTCATGGAGCCCTTTGGGAAGCGGTTGAAGGAACTGCGCCGGGAAAAGCATAGGACCCAGGTGGAAATGGCCCGGTTCCTGGGCTGCACAGACCGCCACTATCAGCGGATGGAGTACGGATATATCAACGTGCCCTCTCTGACGCTGATGAAGCTGGCCGATTATTTTCAGGTCTCGGCGGACTATCTGCTGGGCCGGAAGGAAGAGAGAACATGACCATTGCGGAGTTTCAGGCCCGGTGGACGGGCCATGTGCCCAAGGTGCAGGACGTGACCCGGGAGTACGCCGTGCTGGTGCCCCTGGTGGAATGCCCGGAGGGGCCCAGCCTCCTCTTTGAGGTGCGGGCGGAGACCCTGGACCACCAGCCCGGGGAGGTGTGCTTCCCCGGCGGCGGGCTGGAGCCTGGGGAGACCCCGGCCCAGTGCGCCCTGCGGGAGACCTTTGAGGAGCTGTCCGTCCCGCCGGAGGAGATCCAGCTGGTGAACCCCCTGGACCTGGTGGTCCACCCCGGCCGGTTCGTGATGCACCCCTTCCTGGGGGTGATCTCCCAGGCGGGGCTGGCCGCCCTCTCCCCCAGCCGGGCGGAGGTGAAGGAGACCTTCCTGGTGCCGGTGAGCTGGCTGGAGGCCCACCCGGCGGAGGTCTACTCCTATGAGCTCAAGCCCCAGGTGGGGGAGGACTTCCCCTATGACCGCATCGGCTTTCCCCAGGGCTACCGCTGGCGGAGCGGGGAGACCATCGTGCCGGTGTACCCCTGGCCGGGCCACCCCATCTGGGGGCTCACCGGCCGCATCGTCCGCAACCTGATGGAGGGCATGAAGTGAGAGCCCCGGAGCAGCTGGGGCCCTACCGCTATGACCAGTCGGACACCTGTTTTCCCCTGGGGCAGGACAGCCTGGCCCTGGCCGCCTTTGCCACTCTGCGCCGGGGGGACAAGGTGTGCGATCTGGGCTGCGGGGCGGGAGCCCTGCTGCTGCTGCTGGCCGCCCGAGCGGCCCCGCTGGCGCTGACCGGAGTGGAACAGGACCCGGCAGACAGCGCCCTGGCCCGGCACAACCTGGCCCAGAACGGCCTGGCGGGGGAAATTATCACCGGAGACCTCCGGCAGGTGTGCAAAACCCTGCCCGCCGGGGGTTTTTCCCTGGTGGTGGCCAACCCGCCCTATTTCAAGGCGGGCAGCGGGGCGGACGGCGGCTCCGCCCGGACGGAGGAGGCTGCCCTGGAGGACTGGTGCGCCGCCGCCGGGCGGCTGGTGAAAAACGGAGGGCGGTTCGCCCTGGTCCACCGACCGGAGCGGCTGGCGGAGCTCTTCGCCGCCCTTACCACCCACGGGCTGGAGCCCAAGCGGCTGGCCCTGCTCCAGCACCGGGCGGATACCCCGCCCTCCGCCGTGCTGGTGGAGGCGGTGCGCCAGGGCAGGCCGGGGCTGGAGATCCTGCCCGTACAACTGACAGACCGGAGGTAAGGCAATGGCCGGAATTTTATATCTCGTACCCACCCCCATCGGCAATCTGGGGGACATCTCCCAGCGGATGGCGGACACCCTGGCGGCGGTGGACTTCATTGCCGCCGAGGACACCCGGGTGTCTCTGAAGCTGCTCAACCACCTGGGCATCAAAAAGCCCATGGTGTCCTACTACCGCCACAACACCGAGGCGGGAGGCCAGGCGGTGCTGGGCCGTCTGCTGGCCGGGGAGAGCTGCGCTCTGGTCACCGACGCCGGCACCCCAGCGGTGTCCGACCCGGGGGAGGACCTGGTGCGTCTGTGTGCCGCCAGCGGGGTGGAGGTGGTGGCCATCCCCGGCCCCTGTGCCCTGGTCACCGCCCTGTCGGTGTCCGGGTTGCCCACTGGCCGGTTTACCTTTGAAGGCTTTCTGGCCATGAATAAGAAAAACCGCCGGGCCCATCTGGAGGAGCTGGCGGGGGAGCGGCGCACCATGATCTTCTACGAGGCCCCCCACAAGCTGACCGCCACCCTGGCCGACTTGGCTGAGGCTTTTGGACCGGACCGGCGCATCTCTCTATGCCGGGAGCTGACCAAGCTCCATGAGGAGGTGCGCCGCACCACCCTGGGGGAGGCGTCAGCTTGGTATCAGGAAAACCCGCCCCGGGGGGAGTTCGTGCTGGTGGTGGAGGGTGCGACCCAGGAGGATGCCGAACTCCCCACCCTGGAGGAGGCCCTGGAGCGGGTGGAGCGGTTGCGGCAGGAGGGACTGTCCCTGAAGGACGCTTGCCGGCAGGTGGCCAAGGCCACCGGCTTGCCAAAAAATGAGCTGTACGGCCAGGCGGTGGAGCAGAGTCGGGACAGGCTTAATGAGGGGAATTGAATATTACAAAAAGTATAATTTGAACAAGGGTAAGGATTTGTCAATAGGCGAAAAAAATAGTCGCATTTTGCCGGAAAAGGGAAATATGCAGGGGAATTCCCTCAAAATGGTTCTCAAGAGATTTACCTGTGTTAATCGCCTTAATCTTACAAAACAAGGAAAAAAGGGAGACTCCCACCGCGTGGCGCGGTGGGAGTCTCCCTTTTTTCCTGGAGAGCCTTACTTGAGCTGGAGCTCCTGGATGCAATTTTTGCACACGTTTTTCCCTTTAAAGTTTACTACATCTCTTGCATCATCGCAAAAAATACATGCAGGCTGATATTTTTTCAGCACAATGGACGCGCCGTCCACATAGATCTCCAGGGAGTCCTTCTCCGCAATGTCCAGGGTGCGGCGGAGCTCGATGGGGAGTACAATACGGCCCAGCTCATCTACCTTACGTACGATCCCAGTTGACTTCATAAAAGCTACTTCCTTTCCCTATATGTTCCCAATTATTCCCTTCATTAACTAGAAACTGACACAATTATAACATATCGTATTGAACTGTCAACCCATGTCACAGAAACTTCACATATTTTAAATGATATTTGAATATATGCTGGGTATTTTTGGTTGGGAAGCGCCGTATAGATGGCATGTGCCGTTGGAGGAAAATGGAGGAGGGAGAAGTATGGCGATGGCGGCGATCTGGACGGCCATGGTAGTGACGTCGGTGGTGTGCGGTCTGGCCACTGGTAACGGTCAGGCGGTGAGCGGGGCGGCTTTGGAAGGAGCGGCTGCCGCGGTGGAGCTCTGCTTGTCCATGGCGGGAGTGCTCTGCCTGTGGATGGGGGTCATGGAGATCATGAAACGCTCCGGATTGTCGGCCCTGCTGTCCAGGCTGCTGGCCCCCTTGCTGGGGAAGCTCTACCCCTCCTTCGCGGGGGATCGGAAGGTGATGGACTGTGTCTCCGCTAACGTATCGGCCAATCTGCTGGGACTGGGCAACGCCGCTACCCCCCTGGGCCTTCAGGCCGCCCGGGAGATGAGCCGCCGCAGCCCCGGCGTGGCCTCGGACGAGCTGTGCATGCTGGTGGTGTGCAACACCGCCTCCATTCAGCTCATCCCCACCACCGTAGCGGGAGTGCGGATGGCCGCGGGCTGTGGAACGCCTTTCGACATTCTGCCGGCGGTGTGGCTGGCCTCCCTGCTGTCGGTGACAGTAGGGATAGCCGCAGCAAAGCTCATGGCCCGGATCTGGAGGGGTTGAAGGTGTTTGTGACCATGCTTGTGCCCTTTATCCTGGGGGGCGTGGCCCTGCTGGGCATGGCCCGGGGCGTGGATGTGTACAGCGCCCTGCTGGCTGGCGCGGAGGAGGGGCTGGGCGTGCTGATCCGCATCGTTCCAGCCCTGGTGGGGCTGCTGACGGCGGTGTATATGCTTCGCGCCTCCGGGGCCCTGGAGCTGGCGGCCCAGGCTCTGGCCCCGGTGTTATCTGCCCTGGGCATCCCGCCGGAGACAGTGGCCCTGCTGCTGGTGCGCCCGGTGAGCGGTTCCGCTGCTCTGGGAGTGGGGGCGGAGCTCATTTCCACTTACGGGCCGGACTCTCTGGTGGGGCGCACCGCCGCCGTCATGCTGGGATCTACCGAGACCACCTTTTATACTGTTGCGGTGTACTTCGGGGCAGCGGGCATCGTCAAGACCCGCTATGCCATCCCCGCTGCCTTGTGTGCCGATCTGGCCGGGTTTATTGGGGCGGCCTGGGCGGTGCGGGTCATTTTTTATGGAGGATAGAGGGAGGAGCGGAGCGTGAAAAGTGGAGGTAGAAGCCCGGCGTTTTCGTGCCAGACAAAAAATGGGCCTGCTGCATTGGCAGCAGGCCCATTTTTCACAGGGAAAAATCCTCGTCCTTCAATTTGTCCAGATCCAGGGTCACCGGCGGGGTGGGGACCCGCTTGAGAGGGTCGTACTTGAAGGCCCGGCAGCTCTCCCCGGGGGAGACCACGCCCTTTTTTACGCAGAGGATCTGGTCCTCGTCCAGCTTGGTCCCCCGCTGGCAGTACATACAGCGGGGCTCGATGTCTTTTTGGAACAACATGGTATCCCTCCTGTCCTCTCGTGAGGAACGGAACATCAAATTCAGCATCCTGTATTATAACACGCTCCGCCGGCTTTTTCCAGGCTTTTTTCGGGCGCCCAGGGCGGCGGCCAGGAGAAAGCCTACAAAAATCAGCCAGGCGGACAGAATCGAGACGGTAAGGGCCCCGTGGAATTCCATACCCGCAATGCCCGCCACCTGGTCAGCCAGGTAGTTGGACACTGGAGCGGTGAGGGGGAAGAGCTTGAGCAGCGTACCGATGAACAGGGCGGACAGACCGCCGTGGAGAAGTTTGCCCACCAGGTAGGTGCCCGGGGACAGGCCGCTGTCTCCGATGAAGGAGAGCACCTGGCAGTGGACTGAGATCCCCGCCCACCCCAGCATGAAGGCGGCCATGGTGAGCCGGCCGCTGAGGGTGGCCCCCTCCGTCAGGGTGGATACCCCGGATGATACCTCCAGCATGCCGGTGAGCAACCGTTGGGCCCACTCAGGGGTCATGCCAAAGGGGGCCAACAGAGTGCCCACGGCCTGGGCCAGACCGGGAAGAAAGCCGGAACGGATGAGCAATTGGATGACCACCGTGAAAAACACCACAAAGGCGCAGATGTTCAGGGTGGACAGGAAGGCGCTTTTCACTGAGCCGGTAAAGGCCGCCGACAGGCGCTTGGCCTGAAACCGGGGCGCGGATCTGTGCGCTCCGGTATCCTCTCCTGCCTTATAAAAGCGGAAGAGCAGTCCCACACACACCGAAGCCAGGGCATGGGCCAGGTAGAGGGTTACCCCCACCGCGCTGCTGGCGAAAATACCCGCGCCCACCACGCCCAGGATAAAAGCGGGACCGGAATTGTTGCAAAAGGCCAGAAGCCGTTCCGCCTCGGTGCGGGAGCACATGCCCCGCTCATAGAGGCTGATGGCGGTCTTGGCTCCCACCGGGTAGCCCCCGATGAAGCCCAGGGCGAAGGCGGAGGCGCATGCGCCCCCTACGTGAAACAGGGGCCGCATGATCCCTTCCAGCAGCCGCCCCAGATAGTCCGCCAGCCCCAGTTCCACCACCAGGGAGGACAAAACGAAAAAGGGGAAGAGGGATGGGATGATCACGTTGTAACACAGCTGGAGTCCGCTCCGGGCGGCATCCATGGCGGGCTTGGGGTAGAACAGCAGGGCCAGAGTGGCGCACAGCAGCGCCAGACCCAGTAAAAAGTCGCGGATCGCCGCCCTGGCCAGCAGACGGGACATGGCACACACCTCCTTCACAGATGGGTATGCGGCGGAGGAGGAAAGGTTGCCTGTCCGGGGGAAATATGGAATACCCCAAAAAGCCCCGGGCAGGCTGGGCCTGTCCGGGGCGGAGCGTCAGGAGAGGTCACGGGGAACGGGGTGGGCCAGCCGTTTGTGGAGGTCCCGGCGAAGAAGGGTGTACAGGATAGAGGCGATGGGCACGCTGATGAGGATACCCACCAGTCCCAGCAGGCTGCCTCCCACCGTGACGGCGGCCAGAACCCATAGCCCGGGCAGGCCCAGGGAGGAGCCCACCACCCGGGGATAGATCACGTTGCCCTCGATCTGCTGGAGCACTGCCAGGAAGAGCAGGAAGATCAGAGCTTTCAGGGGGGAGACCATCAACAGCAGGACGGCGGAGAGGATGGCTCCGATATAGGCGCCTGCCACCGGCACCAGGGCGGAGGCTCCCACGGTGACCCCGATGAGGGGAGCGTAGTCGGCCTGGATGAACAGCATCCCTGCCGAGACCAGAGAACCCAGGATGCAGGCCTCGATAAGCTGGCCGGTGACGAATTTGGTGAAGGTAGCGGCGGTAAGCTCCAATACGGAGGAGAGGGGACCGGCCACCCGCACGGGCATATAGGCCTTCATCAGCCGGCGGCACTGGGCCAGCAATTTGTCCCAGCCGGAGAGCATATAGATGGAAAACACCAGGGATAGCACGCCGGTCACCAGAATGGACACGATGCTGGTGGTGAGTTCAATGAGCTGTGGACCCAGGCCGGACAGGAAGGTGAGGGCCTGATCCAGCAGCTTTCGGAGGGTGTCGTTCAGAGAGGACAGGTCCAGCTGCTCCATATCCAGATGGAAGTAGGCCAGCAGAGCGTTGATGGAGTCCTGGGCGTTGGAGATGTAGCCGCTCAGGTTGAGGATAAAGGTCTGGATGCTCTCCACCAGCTTGGGCACCACAAAGGAAAAGACGGCTACGATCAGGAGAATGAGCACCAGATAGGAAGTGACCACCGCCAGAGGCCGGGCGGCTCCCTTGAGCCTGGTGCTGTCCAGGCCCCGGCTGTACAGCCGCTGAAAGAACTGACAGGGACGGTTCAGGATGAAGGCCAGGCAAAAGCCGATGATCAGGGGGCGAAACACCGCCAGAAGGTACTTCAGGGTCCCCGTTACCACGTCAAGCCGGGCCAGAACCATGACCAGCAGCACCGAATAGGTAATGATGAGCAGAATGGATTTCAAAAGTTTTTTGTCCATAGTAGACCTCAATCTTTTGTAGCATAGATTGGTATCACTATAGCATCCCGGGCCTCTGCCGTCAACGGGAAAGGGGACGGTTTGTAGGGCGACGGGCCAAAAGAGGTAGGAGGAGAAAAAACCAGAGATATCTCTTGACAAAGGTGGGAAGCCGCCGTATAATCTAGTAAACAGATAGGAAATAAGGGGATTGAAAGGAGCGATGTCAAATGTCCCGCCACATGATCTATGCTGACCACGCGGCTACCACCGCGGTTACCGATACGGCCTTGAAGGCCATGCTGCCCCACTTCACCACTGCCTATGGCAATCCCTCCAGCCTGTACCGCTTTGCCCAGGAGGGCAAGAGCGATCTGGAGATGGCCAGAGCCCAGGTGGCCGCCTGTCTCAACGCCAAGGCGGAGGAGATCTACTTCACCTCCGGCGGCACTGAGGCGGACAACTGGGCCCTCCGAGGGGTGGCCCAGCTGATGGCCCTGAAGGGAAAGCGGACCGGCCATATCATCACCTCCGCCATAGAGCACCACGCCGTCCTCCATACTGCCCAGTACCTGGAGAAGCAGGGCTGGTCCATCACCTACCTGCCGGTGGATGGGGACGGCCTGGTGGACCCGGCGGCGGTGGAGACGGCCATCCGGCCAGATACCATCCTGATCTCTGTCATGGCCGCAAACAATGAGATCGGCACCATTCAGCCCATTGCTGAGATCGGGGCCATTGCCCGGGCTCATCAGATCCTCTTCCACACCGACGCGGTCCAGGCGGTGGGACACATCCCTGTGGATGTGGAGGCCTGGAACGTGGATCTGCTCTCCCTGTCTGGTCACAAGTTTGGCGGTCCCAAGGGGATCGGCGCCCTGTACGTGAAAAAGTCCCTGCGGCTCCCCGCCCTCATTCAGGGAGGCGGCCAGGAGAAGGGCCGCCGGTCCGGAACTGAGAATGTGCCCGGGGCGGTGGGTATGGCCGCTGCCCTGAAGGAGGCGGTGGAGCATATGCCGGAGGAATCCGCCCGGCTGGCCGCCCTGCGGGACAAGCTCATCGCCGGTCTGGAGGGCCTGCCCTATACCCGACTCACCGGACACCGGGAGAAACGGCTTCCCGGCACTGCCTCCTTTGTCTTTGAGGGGGTGGAGGGAGAGGCCCTGCTGCTCCATCTGGACGCCAGGGGCATCTGCGCCTCCTCCGGCTCGGCCTGTTCCTCGGCCTCTCTGGACCCCTCCCACGTACTGCTGGCCATCGGTCTGCCCCACGCCGTTGCCCACGGTTCCCTCCGCCTCTCTTTGGGGAGGGACAATACCCAGGCCGATGTGGATGCTATGCTGAACGAGATCCCCGACGTAGTGGCCTATCTTCGGGAAATGTCCCCGGTATGGGATAGGGACGCCGAGAAACCTACCTGGGAACTGTAATTTGGAAGGAGAATATCACATGTTGTATTCTGACAAGGTCATGGACCATTTTGAGCACCCCCGGAACGTGGGGGAGATCGCCGACGCTGATGGGGTGGGCCAGGTGGGCAACCCCAAGTGTGGGGATATTATGAAGATGTACCTGAAGATCGACGGGGATGTGATCTCCGACGTAAAGTTCAAGACCTTTGGCTGTGGTTCCGCCATCGCCACCTCCTCCATGGCCACTGAGATGATCAAGGGCAAGACCATCGGGGAGGCTATGGAGCTCACCAACGCCGCGGTGGCAGAGGCCCTGGACGGCCTGCCCGCCTATAAGATGCATTGTTCGGTGCTGGCGGAGGAGGCCATCAAGGCAGCCCTGGCCGACTACTACCGCCGCAAGGGGGAGGCGGTGCCGGAGGCCCTCCGTTTGCCCTGCGATGAGGGTGACCACTGTTGTGCCTGCCACTAAGGGCACAGGACAAAAGGAACGCCGCCTTTTCCAGCCTGACGGCCAGGGAAAGGCGGCGCTTGTTATTCTATTCCTGGGGCGGCTCCGGATCGGGAGCCAGGGGGATGGATACGGTGACCTTGAACAGATCCCCGTCGATGTCGATGACAAAGGTGCCGTGCTGTAGCTCGGTAAGACTGCGGGCGATGGACAGCCCCAGGCCGGAGCCCTCGGTGGCCCGGGAGGAATCTCCCCGGACGAAGCGCTCCATCAGTTGCCGGGGCGGGATGTTCAGCTGCTGCCGGGAGATGTTTTTCACCACGAATACCCCCTGGCCGTCCCGGCTGGAAATGCCCAGATAAATGCGGGTCCCCTCCAGGGTGTACTTGTTGCAGTTGGATAGCAGGTTATCGATGACCCGCCACAGCTGGTGCCCGTCGGCCAGCACCCATACCTCCCGCTCCGGATACTCGGCCACCACCTTCAGGTCGCTGAGGGCAAACCGGTCCTCAAATTCCCCCAGGGCCTGCTGGACCAGCTGCACCAGTCCCAGCCGTTCGAGACGGACGGTCAGGGTCCCGGTGGAGGCCTTAGAGGCCTCCACCAGGTCCTCGGTAAGCTTTTTCAACCGCTGACTCTTGCGGGAAAGCACCTCCAGATAGGACTGGGCCTGCGGGTCGTCGATGGGCCGCTTTTTCATCAGATCCACATAGTTGAGGATGGAGGTAAGAGGGGTTTTCAGGTCGTGGGAAACGTTGGTGATGAGCTCCGCCCGGAACCGCTCGCTGCGGATGCGCTCCTCCACCGCCTGGCTGATGGTGCCGCCCAGGTCGTTGAGCTGCCGGGCGTGCTGGGCCAGATCGACGTACATCCCCCGGGTGTCAATCTTGTAAGCGGGGTCGCCTCCCAGGATCTCCTCGGTACCCTGGCGTACCCGCCGCCACTGGATGGCCCAGCGGCACACCAGCCACAAAACCGCCCCCTGGTACACCGGGGCCAGGATCACCGTCAGGTTGGTGAGATAGGAGCCCAGCAGATAGAGCAGGAACAGAACGATCACCCGGCGGGTCATGGGCCAGGAGTGGGAGATGGTGCGTAGCAGGGCGTGGAGAGAGAAGATGAGTCGCCGGATCAGGGTATTTCGCCACAGGTGCCCGGCTCGTACCCGGACGATAAGGGTGAGCAGCAGGGAAAGCAGACACAGGCCGATACCGCTGGATATGCAGGCCAGTCCCACCACAAGGTCGGTGGCAGGCCCGGTGGCATTGAGGGCGGTGGTAAGGGGGGCGCCGCCGACGAGCAGCAGCAGGATGGCACCGGCGTCCAGGAGGAGCAGCAGATCCAGGGGGATCCGGTCAAACCGGCTGAGAGGGGCGGGGGAGCCGTCGGCCTGGCGTCCCGCCGTTTTGCACAGCAGCAGGGTAAGCAGCACGCAGGCCGCGTCCAGCACTACGGTCAGGATGGCCAGGGCGGGAAGGTAGCGGGCGTACTCCCCGAAATCCTCCAACCCCTCCCAGAACTCGTCCTCCACGGTCAGGGGGTCGGCCACCCCGTACTCGATGGCCAGCTCGATGTACATCAGGCGGCTGTCCTGGGACAGCTGGTAGTTCCAGGTGTAGCCGGTGAAGGTGTAACCGTACTGGGCGGCCAGAGCGGCGTCGGCGGGGGTGAGCAGCTGTTCGGTGCCGTCGGACAGCACCACATACAGCAGGTAGTACTGCTTTTCCCCGTTCCACACGTAGTAGTCCTTGCTGTGGCTGTCGTCCTCGTCATAGATCACCGGCACCGAGCCTCGGGTGACGGTGTGGACGCTGCCCTCGATCACCGCGCCATCGTCCAGGTTGTCGTAGAGCAGGGCGCCGGTGTCGTTGTGGCGGACGGAGAAGCGGAAGTTGGTGCGCGACCCGTCCAGGGCGGATTTCAGGTCGCTGATCCGCTGATGGTCCAGGTAGGACAGGGGGGCTCCCCAGGCTTGATATTGGAGCAGCCGGGCGAGCTCCTGGGCCTGGAGATAGCGGTTCTCCATGGCCTGGGCACAGGAGTTGCTGGAGTAGTAGCCCACGCCGGTCCACAGGGTGTCCCACTGGGAGAATATGAATAGGGTGGCCCAGAAGCCCCCCACGCCGGTGCCCAGAGCCAGCAGAAAGAGAAGTGCCTTGGCCGCCAGCTTGTTCAACAGTTGTTTCACGGTCCACCTCTCCTTTGTGTGGCGGGTCAGAGCTTTTCCATCTTATAGCCCAGTCCCCACACCACCTTGATGTAGCGGGGGCTGGCGGGGTCAATCTCGATTTTCTCCCGCAAATGCCGGATATGGACGGCTACCGTGCTCTCCGAGCCCACGGAGGTGTCGTTCCATACCATCTCGTAGATCTGGGCGGTGGAAAAGACCCGGCCGGGGTTTTTCAGCAGCAGGAGCAGGATATTGTATTCCAGCGGGGTGAGGGACACCGGCTCTCCGTCCACCGTCACCGACTTGGCCCCGTCGTCCAGCCGGATGCCTCCATTGGTCAACACGTGAGGTCCCGCCTCCTCTGCGGCCCTCCCTCCCAGGCTGGTGTACCGCCGTAGCTGGCTGCGTACCCGGGCGATGACTTCGATGGGGTTAAAGGGTTTGGTGATGTAGTCGTCTGCCCCGATGTTCAACCCCAGCACCTTGTCGGCATCCTCACTTTTGGCGGTGAGCAGGATGATGGGCAGGTTGCTGTGCTCCCGCAGCTTGGCGGTGGCCCGGATACCGTCTATGCCGGGCATCATGATATCCATCAGGACCAGGTCCACCGGCTGTTCCTCCGCCGCCTTCAGAGCCTCCCGACCGTCATAGGTTTTGACGGTGCGGTAGCCCTCGCTGGTAAGATAAATATCCAGAGCGGAGACGATATCCCTGTCGTCGTCGCAGATCAAAATGGTATACACACTCGTCCCTCCCAAGGTACCAGGATACAGCATATTCTACCCCAAACCGGCGGCGGACGCAAGGCGGAACCGGTTACCATAAGAGAGATAGGGAGAAAACAGTTGCGCCTGTCCCGCCGGTCCGGTATACTATGGAAAAGACGGAAAAGCGGCCCTGCTCCACGGCGGGCGCCGCTTTTTTCTGAGGAGGAAACGCCATGGAGCTGTGGCTGGGCAGGGGAGAGGTTTGGGATCTGCTGGCGGAGATGCTGGGGGAGAGCAGGGGCTGGGCGGGACTGCCGCCGGTGGCCCGGGCCCCCCAGGGCAAGCCCTGGTTTCCTGACCACCCGGAGGTCCATTTCAATCTGAGTCACAGCGGAGAGCTGGCCCTGTGCGGCGTGGGTGAGGCACCTTTGGGAGTGGACGTGGAGGAGCTGCGGCCAAGGCGGCCGGGGCTGGATCGCTATGTCCTCTCCCGGACGGAATTTGAATGGTATACCGGCCAGGGCGGAGGTTGGGAGAATCTTTACACGCTGTGGACCCTGAAGGAGGCCCGCGTAAAGTGCCTGGGCACCGGCCTGCGCACCGCTCCCCGGGACATCCGGATCCCTCTGCTGCGCCCTGGTCAAGAGGGAGAGCTGGATGGCCTGCGGTTCATGTCTTACGGAGGCCCGGGCTGGCGGGGGGCGGTCTGCACCGCCGGCGGGGAGCCACTGCCGCCCATGCTCCGGCGATGGAAATGAGGCTTGTCGCCATATCTTAATAAGATTTTAAGAAAGTGCATCCTAATTTCTAAAAAAATAGGGGTTACAATATACACTAACATTAGTGTGGATTGCTGTGAGCACACCAAAGGAGGAAGCTCCGTGAATATTTTGATCCTGACGGGGCGGTTCTGCATGGGCCACTGGTCCGCGTCCAGATCCCTGGCCCAACAGATCGTGGAGGCCTACCCCGGCGCCCGGGTGCACATTGAGGACCTGATGGACTATGCCATGCCTGAACTGTCCGATGCGGTATACAAGGGCTATAATCTGCTGGTCACCTGCGGACCGGCGTTGTTCAACGCCTATTACAAGCTGAAGGAAAATGCTCCCGCCCATCTGCATTTTGCCGGTCACTTTGTGGAAAAGCTTACCGGTCTGCTGGAGGCGGAGCGGCCCGACGTGGTCATCGCTACCCACCCCTTCTGTGCCCAGGTGGTGTCCCGTTATAAGAAGGTCACCGGGAAAAAGCTGCCCCTGATCACCTGCGTCACCGATATCTCGGCCCACTCCGAGTGGATCTGCCAGGGCACCGATTGCTACCTGGTGGGCAGCCTGCAGGTTCGGGACAAGCTGGTGGACAAGGGAGTGGACCGGGATCGGATCTGTGTCACCGGGATCCCTGTCCGGGCGGAATTTCTCTCCGCTCGCCCCCGGTCCCAACAGACCCGGGGGAAGGACGCGCCCCGCCAGCTGCTTATTATGGGGGGCGGCCTGGGGCTGATGCCCCGGAAGGATTCCTTCTACGAGGCACTGAATGCCATGCCTGGGGTACATACCACCATTATCACTGGCCGTAACCAGAAGTTGTTTGAACGGCTCAGCGGCAAGTATGAAAACATCGAGGTAGTGGGGTTCACCGACCGGGTGTACGAGTATATGTCCCGGTCCCATCTGCTGCTCACCAAGCCCGGAGGTATCACTACCTTTGAGGCTCTGTTTTCCCAGTTGCCCATCCTGGCCTGGGAGCCTTTCTTGGAGCAGGAGCGGAAAAACGCCCGGTTCCTGGTGGACCAGGGCATTGGGCGGGTGGCCCAGAAGGAGAGCAGCCGCTGCCTGCAGGCCATCCGGGCGCTGATCTATGACGACCAGGCCCTGGACCAGATGACGGCCAACATGGGGCGGCTGAAAGAGATGCTGTGCCAGGAGCGGATGTGCGACATTGTGGCCACCGCGGCCCGGATGAGTGAGGTGTGTGCCTGATGGGAACTAAGCGGAGCCGGATCGGAATGCTCATACTGGTGGTGCTGATGGTGGCCACCTTCTGGATCCTGCTGCGGGATATGCCCCTGACCAGGCTGGGATCAGTATTGGGGCAGCTCAGGCCGGGCTGGATCATTGGCGGGATGGCTTTGATGCTGCTGATGATGACCAGCGAGGCCGCCTGCACCCGACAGATTCTCCCCTGTCTGGGGTATGAGACCGGCCTGCTTCGTTGCCTGTCCTATTCCTTCGCCGGATATTATTTCAGTGCCATTACCCCCTCGGCCACCGGAGGCCAGCCGGCCCAGGTATATTGCATGGTCCGGGATGGAGTATCCGCTGCCCATGGGACCCTGAACATGCTGCTGCTGTCTATGTGCTATCAGGTTACCCTGCTGCTGCTGGCTGGGCTTGCTGCTGTGCTTTACCCCTGGCTGCTGGTGGAGATGGGAGGCGGTATGGCCATCCTGTTGGTATACGGGATCTTGGTCAATGTGGCCCTCACCGCCGGGATGCTCTGTCTGATGTTCCTGCCAAACGCTGCCCGAAAGATTTGCTCCGGGGTGCTCAACCTGCTGGTAAAGGTCCGCCTGGTGCGCAATCGGGCCAAGGCGGAGGAAAAACTGGAGCGGCAGATGGAGGACTACCGCAGCGGCGCCGAATGCCTGCGCCGTAACCCCACCCTGCCCTTCCGGCTGCTGGGTTGCTCCATCCTTCAGCTGGGTGCCCTGTTCAGCGTGCCCTATATGGTCTACCGGGCTTTTGGACTGAGCGGGTACGGCGTGCTGGAGCTGTTGGGGGCTCAGGCGCTGCTTACTTTGGCGGTGGGCTCTCTGCCCCTGCCCGGGGCGGTGGGAGCCTCCGAGGGGGGCTTCCTGCGGGGCTTCACCCTGTTTTTTGGGGCGGAGCTGGTGACCCCCGCCGTGCTGGTCTCCCGGGGGATCAGCTTCTACTCCTTTATGGTGCTCAGCGGGGTCATCACTCTGGTGGTCCACCTGTGGGTCCGTCGGAGGAACGCGGAGGGCCCCCCCGCCTGCCCTAAGCGGGCCCGGGGATCAGCGGTTACCTGAGCAACCGGGCAAACCAGACATGAAAAGCGACGCCGTCCGGCGTCGTTTTTTCTCTTGTGCGGCAGGAGCTTGTGCTTTATAATCAAGGCAAAGCAAATTGGGGAGGTCGGAATATGTACTATTTGGGAATTGATCTGGGCGGTACCAATGTGGCCGCCGCCGTGGTGGATGAGGAAGGTGTGATCCTGGGCAAAGCCAGTTTGCCCACCCCCCGGGACGTGCCCGCCTATCAGGTAGCCGACCAGATGGCTGCCGCCTCCGCCGCGGCCGTGGAAAAGACGGGCTTGTCCATGGCGGATATTGCCTCGGTGGGCATTGGCTCCCCCGGCACCATCGAGCCGGACACCGGGGTGATCCGTTACTGGTCTAACCTGGACTTCCGCAACGTGCCCCTGGCTTCCCTGGTGGAGGAGCGGCTGCACAAGGATATCTATCTGGAAAATGACGCCAATGCCGCCGCCCTGGGGGAGTTTGCCGCCGGAGCCGCCAAGGGCAGCAGCTCCATGGTGGCCATTACCCTGGGCACCGGCATCGGCGGCGGCGCCGTGCTGGGGGGCAAGCTGTATACCGGCTTTAACTACGCCGGCATGGAGGTGGGCCACTTTGTCATCGAGCACGGCGGCCGGCAGTGTACCTGCGGCCGGAAGGGTTGCTTTGAGGCCTATTGCTCCGCCACCGCCCTCATCAAGCGCACCCGGCAGGTGATGGAGGAGCATCGGGACTCCAAGCTGTGGGAGCTGGCCGGCACCCTGGAGGGAGTCAACGGCCGTACTCCCTTTGACGCCGCCGCTCTTGGTGACGCTGCCGGGGGTATGATCATCGACGAGTACGTGGACTACCTGGGCTGCGGAGTGGCCAGCCTGGTGAATATTTTCCAGCCTGAGGTTTTCTGCATCGGTGGAGGCCCCTCCGCCCAGGGAGAGACCCTGATGGCCCCGGTGCGCTATATCCTTAACCGGGAGGACTACGCCCGCAACAGCGTCCACCGCACCCGACTGGTACGGGCTGCTCTGGGAAACGACGCCGGGATCATTGGCGCCGCCCTGCTGCCCTTGTTCCGATAAGGCCCCCGGGCCCGCCGAATACACGGCGGGCCCGTTTTTTTCATTCCACCGGCTCATAGCCCGCCAGTTCCGGCTCTTCCGTCCCTGACTCCCCGGAGGCAAGCGGGGCAAGGGTGAGGGACAGCCCGAAGAGCACCGCGGCCCCGGCGGCAATGGTCTCCACCCGGTGGGCCTCCAGCCAGGCCCGGTGCTTTTCCAGGGCGGGCAGTCTCAGCGCCCCGGCGTACAACAGGGCGGCTCCGCCGCCGCACAGGGCCAGCCGGAGAGCTGCCTGGGATTTATCCAGCTTGAGATCCATCTGATCCCCTCCTTCCCTTTAGTATAGTAAGGAAAGAGGAAAGAATTGCTTAAGATTTTTTTGCTCCACTTGTACAGCCTGTTAATATCAGATATAATGGAAACCATCAAATTTGCCGCAACGGCAGCAGCGAGGGCAGCGACATGAAAGGCAAGCAAAAACAGCGTACCGCCCTCCCCGAGGGACCCAGGCCCCGGCGGGAGGTGCCACGGGTCAGCGCGGACCCCAACGTGGGCCTGACCATGGCTCAGGTAAAGGAACGGCAGCAAAATGGCTGGGCCAATGACCCGGTGGAGTCTCCCACCAAAACGGTGGGGCAGATTGTCCGGGAAAACGTGGTCACCTTCTTTAATTTTATCTTTATCATTCTGGCCGCCCTGCTCATCATCGTGGGCTCGGTGGAGGATCTGCTCTTCCTGCTCATCGCCATTGCCAACACCTGCATCGGCATCTTTCAGCAGCTGCGCTCCAAGCAGACCATTGACAAGTTGAATCTGCTGGCTGCCCCCAGGGCCAATGTGATACGGGAGGGCCATCTGGGCTCGGTGCCCGCCGCCCATCTGGTGCGGGACGACGTGGCCGAGCTGGCCTCCGGGGATCAGATCCCCGCCGACGCCACTGTCCTGGCAGGGCAGGTCCAGGTCAACGAGGCCCTTATCACCGGCGAGGCCGACGCCATTGTGAAAAATCCCGGAGACCAGCTGCTTTCCGGTTCCTTTGTGGTGGCAGGTCGCTGCCGGGCCCGGCTGGATCGGGTGGGTGCCGACTCCTATGCCGCCAAGCTCACCCTGGAGGCCAAAAAGGATGTGACTGTGGGCAAGAGCGAGATGATGTCCTCTCTGGACAAGCTGATCCGGGTCATCGGTATCCTGCTTATCCCCATTGGCATCGCTCTCTTCGCCAAGGAATACTTTATCGTGGGACGCACCTTCCAGGAAACGGTGGTGTCCACCGTGGCCGCCCTCATCGGCATGATCCCCGAGGGCCTGTATCTGCTGACCAGTGTGGCCCTGGCGGTGAGCATGATCCGTCTGGCCCAAGGCAAGGTGCTGGCCCAGGATATGAACTGCATCGAGACCCTGGCCCGGGTGGACGTGCTGTGCGTGGACAAGACGGGCACCATCACCGAGCCCCGCATGGAGGTGGGGGAGGTGGTGTACCTGGACGAGGACCAGTACGCTGAGACCCAGGTGACCGAGATCCTGAACGCCTTCTACCAGGCGGTGGAGGCTGACAACGACACCGCCCGGGCCATGCAGAAAAAATTCCACGGACACTCGGCCTGGCACGTCCAGACCACCATTCCCTTCACCTCCGCCACCAAGTGGAGCGCCGCCGTCTTTGCCGGACATGGAGCCTATGTGGTGGGAGCCCCCGAGTTTATTTTGGGTTATCGGTACGGGGACCTGAAGGAGGAGGTAGATCCCTGGTCCGCCAAGGGCTACCGGGTGTTGCTGGCGGCGGAATACAAGGGTACCCCCGACCAGAAGGGGCTGGACCCCGCCCGGGTGTGCCCTATGGCCCTGGTGCTGCTGGCCAATCGGGTGCGGGAATCCGCCCCTAAGACCTTCCAGTTCTTTGCGCAGCAGAAGGTGGCCGTGAAGGTCATCTCCGGGGACAACCCGGTGACGGTAGCCGAGGTGGCCCGCCAGGCAGGCATCCAGGGGGCGGACCGCTATGTGGATGCCGCAACCCTCCGCAGCGAGGAGGATATGGACCGGGCAGTGCGGCAGTATACCGTGTTTGGCCGGGTCACCCCCGACCAGAAACGGAAGCTGGTGCGGGCCCTCCAGCGGGCGGGCCATACCGTTGCCATGACCGGCGACGGGGTCAACGACGTGCTGGCCCTGAAGGACGCCGACTGCGGCATCGCCATGGCATCCGGCGCTGAAGCCGCCTGCCACGCCGCTCAGCTGGTGCTGCTGAATTCTGACTTTGCCGCCATGCCCAAGGTGGTGGCCGAGGGCCGGCGGGTCATCAACAACATCCAGCGGGCTGCTGCCCTCTACCTGGTGAAGAATATTTTTTCCTTCTTCCTGTCCATCATCTCCCTGTTCGCCACCTTCCCCTATCCGGTGACTCCGCTGCAAATTTCCTTCCTCAGCGCCGTCACCATCGGGGTGCCCTCTCTCTTCCTGGCCCTGGAGCCCAACCACGCCTTGGTCAAGGGTAAATTCCTGAGCAATGTGTTCCGGGCGGCCCTGCCCGGAGGCTTGACCGATTTGATTATTGTACTGGGTGTGGTAGCCTTCTACGTGGTGTTTGGCTTTACCACCGACCAGCTATCTTCCATGTCCGCCATCCTGCTGGTGACTATCGGATTGATGGTGCTCTTCCAGGTCTGTAAGCCCTTCGACTGGAAACGGCGGGTTCTGATGATCGCTATGACCGGGGCCTCGGTGGTGTCCATTGTCTGGTTTGGCTCCAGCTTTGGCATCAGCCCCCTGGACCTGAAAAGTGGTATGGTGCTGGCGGTGTTCATGGGTCTAGCCTATCCGGTGATGCACGTGATCCTCAAGGCTTTTGAGTTAGGGGCTATCTTGTGGGACAAGCTTCGCCAGATGAGACGCCGGGAAGAGGAGCCGGAGGAGTGCTGACAGACGGCGTATGCACATTTGTGACAAAAAATTGCCTTTACTTTTTCACCTACCGCTGATATAATGACCGAGAAATGAATCCGTATCCGCAGTCGCGGCAGTGCCGCACAGGGGAAGCCGGTGAGAATCCGGCGCAGTCTTACCTCTACTGTAAGCGTGGACAAAGGCGCGTGAACCATTGGCCCGACGGGGCTGAGAAGGAGTGCCGGAGGAGGAAGCGCAAGCCAGGAGACCCGCTGCGAAGATACAGACAACGTGGCTCTGAGGTGGAGAGGCACGGCATGGTTTGGCGCAAAAAGCCCTTCCCACCCGGGAGGGGCTTTTTTGAATTATTGAAAAGGTGGCATAGACGCCACTTTTTCCAGTGGGTTGCAGTAGGCTGAACAGGTTTCGTTTTTTTCGCCTGGGGGCGCGGATCCTGTGGGGCTTTTTAAAAGCTGATTTGTTTAAGGAGGGCGTGACCGGTGCTGGAGCTCTATATCCCGGTGGGGAAACAACGGCTGCGCTGCGGCTATACCACCGGTACCTGCGCTGCCGCAGCAGCCGCGGGAGCTGCCCGGCTGCTGCTCACCGGGGAGGCAATCCCTTCCGTACAGGTGGACACCCCGGCGGGGGTCAAAGTGGAGGCGGAGCTGCTGGAGCACGCCGCCGGAGAAAACTGGGCCTCCTGCGCCGTGCGGAAGGACGGGGGAGATGACCCGGACGTGACCCACGGGGTGCTGATCTGCGCCAGAGTGGAACGGAGGACTGCTCCCGGTGTTGCCATCGACGGCGGCGTTGGAGTAGGCCGGGTCACCAGGCCCGGTCTGGATCAGCCCGTGGGGCAAGCCGCCATCAATTCCGTCCCCCGGCGGATGATCGCCACCCAAGTGGAGCGTGTCATGGCTGAAGCCGGCTGCGCGGATGGACTGACAGTGACCATCTATGTGCCCCAGGGGGAGAAACTGGCGGCGCATACCTTCAATCCCCGGCTGGGCATCGTGGGGGGCATTTCCATTTTGGGCACCAGCGGCATCGTCCGGCCCATGAGCGAGGCTGCCCTCATCGACTCCCTCTATCTGGAGCAGGATATGGCCAGGGCCGCCGGGGTAAAAGACCTGCTGGTCACACCCGGCAACTACGGGGATGCCTTTGCAACGCAGGTGCTGGGTCTGGAACTGACCTATCGGTGTACATGCAGCAATTATATTGGCGCTGCCATCGACCACGCCGCCGGACTGGGGTTTTCCTCTCTGCTGTTGGTGGGCCACTTGGGTAAGCTGGTCAAGGTGGCGGCAGGCGGCATGAATACCCACTCCCGGGTGGCCGACGGGCGGCGGGAAACCCTCACTGCCCACGCGGCTCTGGCGGGCGGCTCGCCGGAGCTGCTCCGGGCTCTGTTTGACAGTCCCACTACCGATGCAGGGGTGGAGCTGCTGAAAAAGGCCGGCCTGCTGGAGCCGGTGATGGTCTCTGTTGGGGCGGCACTGGAGGATCAGCTCCGCCACCGGGCGGGGCCGGAGCTGGAGATTGAGGCGGTCTTCTTTTCCAATCAATACGGTATTTTGGGAAAAACATCGGGGGCGGACCGGCTGCTGGCCCTCCACCGGGTATAGGAGGAACTTATGGTACATTTCATCGGTGCGGGCCCTGGCGGGGCCGATCTGATCACCGTCCGGGGGGCCAGACTGCTGGGAGAGGCCGACGTCATCATCTACGCCGGCTCCCTGGTGAACCCTGTCCTGCTGGACTACAAAAAAGCGGGCTGCCAGGTATACGACAGCGCCAAAATGACCCTGGAAGAGGTTGTCGCTGTCATGAAGACCACCGAGGAAAGAGGCGGTATCACGGTTCGGCTCCACACCGGCGATCCCTCCCTCTACGGGGCTATCCGGGAGCAGATGGACGAGCTGGATAAACTAGGAATTTCCTACGACGTAACCCCCGGCGTGTCCTCCTTCTCCGGGGCGGCGGCTGCCCTCCAGGCCGAGTATACCCTGCCCGACGTATCCCAGTCGGTGATCATCACCCGCATGGCGGGCCGCACGCCGGTGCCCGAGGGAGAGCAGCTGCGGAAGATGGCCTCTCACGGCTGCACCATGGTGCTCTTTTTGTCCACCGGTCTGCTGGAGGATGTGGAAAAAGAACTGGCGGCGGGCGGCTATGCCCCCGACACCCCGGCGGCTATCGTGTACAAGGCCACCTGGCCGGAGGAGAAGGTGTACCGCTGCACCGTGTCCACCCTGGCAAAGACCGCCCGGGAAAACCACGTTACCAAGACGGCGCTGATCACAATCGGTAATTTCTTGGGCGAAAAATACGAAAGATCCAAGCTGTACGACCCCACCTTCACCCACGAGTTCCGGGAGGCCAGCAAGTGACAGCGGCCATTCTGGCCTTTACCCGCCAGGGGGCGGCCTTGGGAAAGGTGCTGGCGAAGGCGCTGGACGCCTCCCTCCACGTGCCCGCCCGGTTTGCCGCTGAGGTTGGGGCGGAGGCATACGACAGCCTGGAGGGCTGGACGGCGCGGATGTGGGGGGAAAAGGACGCCCTCATTTTCGTGGGAGCCTGCGGCATCGCCGTCCGGGCCATTGCCCCCCATGTGAAGGATAAATTCACCGACCCCGCCGTGGTGAGCGTGGACGAGGCGGGGCGGTTCGTCATTCCCCTCCTCTCCGGCCACGTGGGCGGGGCCAATGAGCTGGCCCTCCGGGTGGAGGCTCTCACCGGCGGCCAGGCGGCCATCTCCACCGCCACAGACGTCAACGGCCTCTTTGCCGTGGACGTGTGGGCCAGGGGGCGGGATATGGTCATTACAGACCGGACGCTAGCCAAGGAGGTGTCCGCCGCTCTGCTGGAAGGGAAGCCGGTGGGCTTTGCCAGCGACTTCGGCCACCCCTGCCCCCAGGGACTGGCGGAAGGCCCGGCGGAGCTTGGGGTGTGGGTCACCTGGAAGACCGGGGAAGGGCCCTTCCCCCGGACCCTACGGCTGGCTCCCAAGGGGCTGATCCTGGGGATCGGCTGCAAGAAGGGAACAAATGCGGCAGCCATTCAGGCGGCGGTGAATGAGGCCCTCACCGGCCATGAGCCTGCCGCCGTGGAGCGGGTGGCTACCATAGATTTAAAGGAGAAGGAGCCCGGCCTGTTGGTCTTCTGCGCCGCCCATGACCTGCCCCTGTCCGTCTATTCGGCGGAGGAGCTGGCAGCGGCGGAGGGGAAGTTCACTCCCTCTGCGTTTGTAAAAACCGTCACCGGAGTGGACAACGTGTGTGAGCGGGCGGCGGTCCGGGCCGGGGGGACCATCCTGGTGCCCAAGCTGGCGAAAAACGGCGTCACCGTGGCGGTGGCGGGAAGGAAAGGTTGAAACATTGTAATCTAAGTACCATTCCGAAAAAGGACGCACAAAACCAAGCCCCCTAAGAGCGGGCGAAGAATGCAGATATGCTTAAAGTCTAAGCGGTGGAT
>NZ_JACJLC010000270.1 GCF_016901955.1 Pseudoflavonifractor phocaeensis | reverse complement strand
CGAATTGTCTGAGCACCGTAAGCCCGGTCTGCCAGTATATTGCTCCCGCTGATCTCAACTTTTCTCAACAAGTTAACAGCATGAACGCTATCATGATCATTTCCAGGGGGGAGGAGAAAGTCTACCGGGTTGCCCAGGCCGTCTACGATGGCATGGATCTTTGTGTTGAGTCCACCTCTGGTACGGCCAACTGCCTTATCTGCCGTTTTTTCCCCCACC
>NZ_JACJLC010000269.1 GCF_016901955.1 Pseudoflavonifractor phocaeensis | reverse complement strand
GGGCGACAGGCAGGAGTGAAGGTGGAGGTCATAGTAATATTTCAAGAGAAACACCGGCTTTCCGGGCAGAGTGGGGCAGGATTGCCTGTCGCCCGTCCGCGCCGCAGGCGCGTCCAAGCGTTTTTGCCTGGGGCAAAAATCTTGCCGCAGGGCGGATTCACTCCGCCCGAGGAAGTAAAATCAAGGGGTCCCCGCAGGGCCGAGGACCTGTGGGGCGACAGGC
>NZ_JACJLC010000268.1 GCF_016901955.1 Pseudoflavonifractor phocaeensis | reverse complement strand
AGCTCCCATGGGGGCCCCTGGATTTGATTTGCGGGCGGCGGAAGTGAATCCCGCCGCCCTTCGGCGCAAAAGCGCCGTCCCGCCTGGGGCGGGTCCCCTGGGCAAGCCCAGCCTAACCCGGTACTTAACCCAGTCTGGCCTCCAGCTCGGCCTTCTTGTCCTCGTAGCCGGGCTTGTTCCCCATGGGAGCCAGCTCCCATGGGGGCCCCTGGATTTGATTTGCGGG
>NZ_JACJLC010000267.1 GCF_016901955.1 Pseudoflavonifractor phocaeensis | reverse complement strand
TATGATCTGCCACCACTGCGGCCAGCGCTACATTGAGTTTTTCCCAAATGCCAAGCAGGAAAATCTGTTTATTGGGATGATCCATGCCTTTCAATACATGGGGATGCCTAAAGTTGTCCTGACTGACAATATGAAAAGCGTCGTGCTGCACCGGGATCTGGAGGGCCATCCGGTCTGGCAGAAGGACTACGAGGTCTTCATGAAAAACCTTGGTTTTGAGACAAAGCTCTG
>NZ_JACJLC010000266.1 GCF_016901955.1 Pseudoflavonifractor phocaeensis | reverse complement strand
CGCTGCGCTTCAAGGCACCAAAGGAAAATGAAACACAGGTGTCTCTAACGCAGCAAGTCGTAATTTGTTAGAATAGGCTTGAGGAAGCAGGCACACTACAGAGCACGTGGAGGTGAGTAGGCTCAACCTTGTGTTGGACTGAATAGTTATGTGTGCCGGACGCTCTTTCAAGCACCAATAAATAGGGCTTTGCACCCTGTAACCTTATCTTTGGAGAGACGGACTACTTCAATCTTTCAAC
>NZ_JACJLC010000265.1 GCF_016901955.1 Pseudoflavonifractor phocaeensis | reverse complement strand
GTTGAAAGATTGAAGTAGTCCGTCTCTCCAAAGATAAGGTTACAGGGTGCAAAGCCCTATTTATTGGTGCTTGAAAGAGCGTCCGGCACACATAACTATTCAGTCCAACGCAAGGTTGAGCCTACTCACCTCCAGGTGCTCTGTAGTGTGCCTGCTTCCTCAAGTACATTCTAACAAATATCGACTTGCTGCGTTAGGGGCACTGTGTTTCATCCTCTTTGGTGCCTTGGAGCGCAGCGGAAAG
>NZ_JACJLC010000264.1 GCF_016901955.1 Pseudoflavonifractor phocaeensis | reverse complement strand
ACCATCATGCCGATGAGCATCATGGCGGCCAGGACCAGGCTGAGAACACGCTTGAGGTTTCTCATTTGGTATTCCTCCTTAATTTTTTTAGACTTTAGGCAAGGAAACATCCTCTCCCGAGTCTGGCAATATCATAATCCATCAACGGCCCGCCGTCAACACCCCCGGCGGTTTTGTAACATAAGCGTAAAAAAACAGGGGCGATCTGGAGTGGGCGGTCCCCAGGAAACCGCACCCAGAGGGGGCGGAAAGC
>NZ_JACJLC010000263.1 GCF_016901955.1 Pseudoflavonifractor phocaeensis | reverse complement strand
TAGGTCCTGTTTGAAAAATCAGAATTAATGTGCTACATCACCAAAATAGCCACAGATGCAAGATACACAAAAGCTAAGAACGAGGCATCTAGCTTATCATATCTGGTGGCAACTCTACGAAACCATTTGATTTTCTGAAAGAAACATTCAATCAAATGCCGTTCCTTATACAGGCACCAATCAACGTTCCAGGGCTTAACGAGATTGCCTTGGGGTGGAATCACATAGTTGGCACCCTGTCCTGAAATGTATTCCC
>NZ_JACJLC010000262.1 GCF_016901955.1 Pseudoflavonifractor phocaeensis | reverse complement strand
CTCCGGCCGGAATCCTTCAGACGGAAAACACGGGGACAGTTTTTGAAATAACAATGTATATAAGGAGATGTTCTTATGCAAACAACAAAAACCATTACCAAACGCATATTAGGCGCGCTTCTTGCCTTGTGTGTGCTGACAAGCCTGATGCCCATGGCGGCATTTGCGGCGGAAGACCCAAGCGTTGTCTACGACTACCGCTTTGTTACCGAGGACACCATTGAAATCATGGGCTATAACGGCACGGAAACCGACC
>NZ_JACJLC010000261.1 GCF_016901955.1 Pseudoflavonifractor phocaeensis | reverse complement strand
GGCAAGTCCACTCCCGGACGGACAAATCCTTTGTGCCGGACCACTGAGCGCCACAAACGGAGCACAGTTGGGAGGACGGAAAGAAGCGGTCTACCGTGACTACCTGTTTCCCATACCACTGAGCCTTGTATTCCAACTGCCGCCGGAACTCACGTAAGCGCTCAATAACCACCCGTATACAGTCAAAACCCGGTAGGACTTGCAATCCTACCGGGTTCGTTTATTTGCAATCAGAGGTCTCCAAATATTTACGGCGTTTT
>NZ_JACJLC010000027.1 GCF_016901955.1 Pseudoflavonifractor phocaeensis | reverse complement strand
CCCTTCACCTTTGCCGGCCGCCGCCACCCCCTGGTAAAGAAGGACGCCATTCCCATGGTGCTCATCACCCTGGCATATGCCTTCACCGCCTTCTTTCACCTGGGCGACCTGACCGCTCCCCAGTCCCCCTGGGACTTTGGGGACGAACAGCAGGCTACCTTTGTATTGCCCGAGCAGGTCCTGGTGTCCAAGATGTGGTACTTCTCCGGCCTGGGCACCGGCAAGTACCAGGTGGAGATCTCCACCGACGGGGCGAACTGGCTCTCCCTGTGGCAGCGGAAGGACGACCCCGAAGATCCCGACGAGATCACCGGCTACTACTGGGCGGACGGTACCGGCTATGCCGACAGCTACGCCATGACTCAGAACTACAACCAGCTCTTCAAGTGGAACGAGATCGTCTTTGACAATCCCCAGTATGTCTACTATATCCGCATCACCGGCCAGGCCAACAAGAGCCTGCTGGAGCTGGACGAGGTGGCCCTCTTTGACGAGAATGGGGACCGGATCTGGATCGACGACGCCACCAACCCTCTCTTTGACGAGGCTGATCTGGTGCCCGACACCATCACCTTTATGAATTCCGCCTATTTTGACGAGATCTACCACCCCCGCACCGCCTATGAGCACCTGCGGAACATCGAGCCCTATGAGATCTCCCATCCGCCCCTGGGCAAGCTCATCATGAGCATCGGTATCGCCCTTTTCGGCATGACTCCCTTTGGCTGGCGGTTCATGGGCACCCTGCTGGGGGTGGTCATGGTCCCCCTGCTCTATCTGTTCCTGAAAAACCTCTTCGGCCGCACCTCCATCGCCACCTGCGGCACTATCCTGCTGGCGGTGGACTTCATGCATCTGACCCAGACCCGGCTGGCCACCATTGACACCTACGCTTTCCTCTTCATCCTGCTGATGTACTACTTCATGTACCGGTACCTGTCCCTGCCCGACGGAGCCTCCTTCAAACAGTGCGCCCTTCCCCTCTTCCTGTCGGGGCTGTTCTGGGGCATCGGGGCGGCCTCCAAGTGGACGGTGATCTACGGCTGCACCGGCCTGGTGGTGCTCTACTTCGTGGGCCTGGTGCTCAAGCTGCGCCACTGGCCGGAGGAGACCCGTCATGAGCGGGTGGCCTGGACCGTGAAGATCCTGGCCTGGTCGGTGCTGGTGTTCGCCCTTATCCCCGCCGTTATTTATACTCTGTCCTACCTGCCCTACGCCTCCGCCTCCGGGGATCTGTCCCTACAGAACCTGATAAAGGAGATGTGGGAGAACCAGAAGTATATGCTCTCCTACCACAGCGGCGTAGTGGATACCCACCCCTATTCCTCCCGGTGGTACGAGTGGCTGGTGAACGCCCGGCCTATCCTGTACTATATGGACAACTCGGTGGAGGGCGTTACCACCCGCTTTGCCGCCTTCCTCAACCCGGTGGTGTGCTGGGGCGGCCTGGTGGCCATCCTCTCCACCGCTGTGCAGATCATCCGCCGCCGGTCGGCGGTGGCTCTGTTCATCGTGGTGGGCTATCTGGCCCAGCTGGTGCCCTGGTTCTTCATCGGGCGCATCACCTTCGCCTACCACTACTTCCCCTCGGTGCTTTTCCTCATCCTGGCCCTGTGCTATGTGTTCCATACCCTGGCGGAGCGGGAAAACATGATCCGCTGGAAAGGGGCCATGTACGCCGTCACCGGCGGGGCAACCGCCCTCTATGCCCTGTTCTATCCCGTGCTGGTGGGGATCACCTACCCCTCCTGGTACGGCAGCTATATCCTGAAGTGGTTCCCCGCCTGGCCATTTTGATTTGGAGGTAACCCATGCTGCTCACTGATTATCACACCCACACCCAGGTCTCCCCCGACAGCGAAACGCCCCTGACCGCCATGGCGGAAGCAGCGGTGGCAGCCGGGCTGGACGAGCTGTGCATCACCGACCACTGCGACCTGCTGGAGCTGTACGGCCAGCCGGTCACCGGCTACGATTGGGCCCCCGCCCTGGCGCAGTACCGGGAGATCGCACCCCGCTACGCCGGAAAGCTGACCATCCGCCTGGGGATGGAGTTCGGCATGGCCCACCTGAACCCCCAGTTGAGCCAGACCATCCTGTCCCTGCCCGAACTGGACTTTGTGCTAGGCTCCCTCCACAACCTGTGCCCGGAAAAGGGGGGCGTGGACTTCTACTATGTGGACTACCCCACTCCGGAGGCCTGCTACGCCGCCCTGGACGACTACTTCCACTCCATGTCCCTGCTGGCGGTCACTGACTTTTACGACGTGCTGGGCCACGTGATCTACCCCCTGCGATACATGGACCACCCCATCTCCCTGGAGCGGTACACCGACCAGCTGCGGGTCATTTTCAAGGCGACGGCGGAGCGGGGCCGGGGCATGGAGATCAACACCTGGCGGGGCCGCACCCTGGAGGACTGGCTGCCCACCCTCCGGCTGTTCAAGGAGTGCGGCGGAGAAATCGTCACCACCGGCTCGGACGCCCACACCCCCGAGGGAGTAGGCAAGGGCATCCGGGAGGCTTGCGCCCTGCTGAAGGAGGCTGGATTCCGCTACGTGGCCACCTATGAAAAACGCAAACCTAAATTCCATACGTTATGAGGAGGAGTTATTATGATCGCACTGGGTTCTGACCACGGAGGGCTGGCCCTCAAGCGCCACATCATGGACTACCTGGACCAGCACCAGCTGGCCTACAAGGACTACGGCTGCTATACGTCCGACAGCTGCGACTACCCCGACTTCGGCCGGGCGGCGGCGGAGGCGGTGGCCTCCGGGGAGTGCGACCGGGGCATCGTGGTATGCACCACCGGCATCGGCATCTCCATCACCGCCAACAAGGTGAAGGGCATCCGCTGCGCCCTGTGCAGCGAGCCTCTGTCCGCTGAGATGACCCGGCGGCACAACGACGCCAACATGCTGGCCCTGGGTGGCGCCCTCATCGGGCCCAACATGGCCGACAGCATTCTCAACGCCTTCCTGAACACCGAGTTTGAGGGAGGCCGCCACCAGCGCCGGGTGGACAAGATCGAACCCTGAACAGGCACAAAAAGGCCCGCCGGATGGCGGGCCTTTTGTTATGACCGGGGCAGAGTCTCCCTCTTATCCGATTCGTTTTCCCTCCAGGAACACGGCGGTCACCCGGCTGCTCCAGTCCAGGGGGTGGCCGGTGGCGACCACGATGTCCGCGTC
Source organism: Pseudoflavonifractor phocaeensis (assembly GCF_016901955.1). Lineage (GTDB taxonomy): Bacteria > Bacillota > Clostridia > Oscillospirales > Oscillospiraceae > Flavonifractor > Flavonifractor phocaeensis_A. The sequence continues at coordinate 29,410 of NZ_JACJLC010000027.1, read as the reverse complement.
CTTGCCGGGGGTGAGGGTGCCCACCCGGTGTTGGATGCCGGCAATGCGGGCGGGAACGCTGGTGATGGCCGCCAGGGCCTCCTCCGGCTCCATGCCTCCCCGCACCGCCATGGCGGCGCACAAGGGAAGATACTGAATGGGAGTTTCCGGGTGGTCGGTGCAAATGGCCACCTCCACCCCCGCCCTGGTCAGCAGAGCGGGATTCTCCAGGATCTGACCCACCAGCTCCGGCTTGGACCGGTCGGTGAGGCAGGGCCCGGTGATGACGGGCACCTTATACCGCGCCAGCAGCTCTGTCACCTTGTAGCCCTCAGTGCCGTGGACCACGGCCAGATCCAGGTCAAACTCCCGGCTGAGCCGTACCGCCGTGGCGATATCGTCCGCCCGGTGGGCATGGAAGTGGGCAGGCGTCTCCTTCCGCAGCACCGGCAGCAGGGCCTCCAGCTTGGCGTCATAGTCAGGCATATCGGCCTCCGGGTCCTCATCCACCTTGTCCTGCTTGTCCCGGTACTCCACCGTCTTGGACAGCTCCTCCCGGATAAGAGCGGCGGTGGCCATCCGGGTCACGGGGGTCTCCTTCCGGTCGTTGTACACTGACTTTGGGTTCTCCCCCAGGGCGAATTTCATGGCCGCCGGGGCCTTTACCACCATCTCGTCCACCCACCGGCCGTCAGTTTTCAAGGCAATGAACTGACCGGCAATGGGGTTGGCCGAGCCGGGCCCGGTGAGCACCGTGGTGACTCCCGCCGCCCGGGCCTCGGCAAAGCCCCGGTCCAGGGGGTTCACCCCGTCCAGAGCCCGGAGCTGGGGGGTACAGGGATCGGTAGACTCGTTGCCGTCGTCGGCCTCAAAGCCCAGGGCGTCCCCGAACAGCCCCAGATGACAGTGGGCGTCAATGAGGCCGGGGAACACATGGCCCCCCCGGGCGTCCAGTACCTCCTGCCCCTGAGGGGCCTCCTCCATGGGGCCCACCCCGGTGATCTTCCCGGCTTCAAAGGACACGTACCCTCTGGGGAGTACCGGCCCATCCATGGGGTGTACCACCCCGTTAATGATGACCATGTGCAGATTCCGCCTTTCGACAAAACTTCTATTTGACAAATATAGTAATTTGTGGTATTTTGATCCTGTGGCTCATCAATCATCGTGTGGCTTCAAGGACGATGATCCCTTTCTCCCGCACAAGTTGGGACTGCCGTGAAATCGCGGCAGTCCCTTTTCTTTTTCCTTACGGCCCGTCGCCGTCCAGAACATATTGCTCCACCAGGGTGATGGTCCGGTCCAGGTATTCTCCCTCCCGCCACAGCACCAGCTCCAGGGTATCCCCCGCCTTCAGCCCCTCCTTCAGGGTCAGCAGCTGGTCGATGTCCGTGACGGTGAGGCCGTTGGCCTTCACGATCACGTCGCCGGGCAGAATCCCCTGCGCCTCGGCGTCCGAACCGGTCTTTACCTCGTCCACGCACACCCCCACGGGGATCTCATAGGCCTCCGCCATCTCCTCGGTGACGGTATAGCAGGTGATGCCGATGGAGGGCCGGCCGGTGACCACCCCGTCCCGGATGAGCACGTCGGCCACCGCCTTGACGGTGGCGGTGGGGATGGCAAAACCCAGGCCCTCCACTGTGTCGTCATAGGCGTACATCTTCATATTGGTGATGCCCACTACCTGGCCATACCGGTTGATGAGGGCGCCGCCGGAGTTGCCCGAGTTGAGGGCGGCGGTGGTCTGGATGAGGGACATGGTATATCCATCCACAGAAACATCCCGGTTGATGGCTGAGACGATACCGTCGGTCATGGTGCCCCGCAGCTCCTGGCCCAGGGGATTGCCGATGGCCACCACCGAGTCCCCCACCTCCAGCAGGGCGGAGTCCCCCAGAATGGCAGGACGCAGGCCATCCGTGTCGATTTTCAGTACCGCCAGGTCGCTCTGGCTGTCCATCCCCACCAGCAGGGCCTTATAGCTCCGGTCGTCCTGCAGAGTCACCTCTACCCCGGAACAGCCCTGGATGACGTGGGCGTTGGTGATCACATACCCGTCCTCCGTCAGCACCACCCCGGTACCAAAGGAATAGGACCGGTCGCTCTCGCCCCAGATGCTGACAATGGACTGGATGTTTTCCTGATAAATCTCCTGGAAGCTGTGGGGCTCCCCCTCCGGCTGAGGCAAGAGGGCCAGGGTGGCCTGACCGCCGGTGGGCGCCCGCTCCACGGTGGTCTCGGCGCTGGCCTCCTGCTCCTCCCACCAGTCCAGCCACTCCTCCTCCCTGCTGTATCCGGGGGTGGGGGCGGGAGAGGCCAGGGCCTGGTTGTTGGCCCCCATGTCCAGCAGGATGCGCAGGCAGAGGCCCGCCCCCGCCAGCAGCAGCAGGGTACAGGCCAGCAGGAGCACTGCCCGCCAGGGCCGCCGGGGCGGCTTGGACGGCCGGACGGGATAGACCCGGTTTTGGTCGTAGTAATAGCCCCGCATGGTCCCCCCCACTTCTTCTTACGCCAGGGTCAGGGTGAAGACGAACTCCGTCACGCCCTCCTGGCTGGTCACAGTGATGTTTTCCTTGTGGTTGTTCAGAATGGTCTTGACGATATACAGGCCCAGGCCCACGCCTTCCCGGTCCACGCTGCGGGATTTGTCGCTCTTGTGGAATCGGTCGAAGATCATGGCCAGCTCGTCAGGGGGAATGGTCTGACCGGTATTGCGCACCGACACATAGGCCTTGCCCCCCTTGGTGGTGATGGACAAGCCCATGGTACTCCCCGGATCGGAGAACTTGATGGCATTGTCCAGCAGATTGTAGCACACCTGGGTGATAGCGTCCGGATCGCCCCACACCATCACAGCCCCGTCGGGCAGCTGAGTGTCCACGTCCAGGCGGCGGGCGTTGATCTTGGTCTCCAGGCTCACCAGCACCCGCAGCATGATCTCGGACACGTCGAACTGTTCCTGGGCGGTGACGTTCTCCGCCGACTGGAGCCGGGACAGGTCCAGCATCCGCCGCACCAGCCTGGACAGCCGGCGGGTCTCGGAGGAGATGGTCTGAAGAGCGGCCCGCTCCTTGTCCGGGGGGATGGTGCCGTCCAGGATCCCGTCGGAGAAGCCGGCAATGGTGGTCATGGGTGTTTTCAGCTCATGGGAGATGTTGGCCACAAACTCCGACCGCCGGGCCTCGCTCCTGGAGATGGCGTCGGCCATGGTGTTGAAGGCCTCGGCCAGCTCCCCCACCTCGTCCCGCCGGTCCTCGTAGCCGGTGACCCGCAGTTCGTACTCTCCGTGGCCAAACTTCCGGGCGGTATCGGCGATTTCTTTCAGAGGCTTGGTCTGCTTCATGGAGGTCACCGAGCTGGTGAGGAAGGCAATGCACAGCACCACGATGGCGGTGAAGATGAAGATGGTGATCACCGCCCGCCACAGCTCGGTAAGGCTGGAAGCCTCTGCCGCCACATAGGCCACCCCTACCACGGTCTGAACCACCTTGCCGGAGGTCAGCTCCACCCCGGTGGTGGTGATGGGCACACCAGCCACATACCGTTTTTCGGAGAAAAAGCCCCCCAGAGTAGTCATGCCGGCGTACTCCCCCGACCGGGACACCTCATCCACCATACTCTGGGGCAGATATCGTCCCCCCAGATCCCGGTATCCCTGGACAGTTGCCCCGTCAGTGGACACCACCATCTCCCCGTCAGCCTCGGTCACCAGCACCACCGCGTCGGAAATCTGCGCAATGGTGGCAATAAGGGCGATGTACAGGTCATCCTCGATGCTCACCCCCAGGGATCTGGACTTGGCAGTGAAGGTTGCCACATAGTTGGCGTTGCGCTCCATGGACTCCCGGGTCTGCCGGAGGGTGTACTGGTAGGACAAGGTGAGAAAGGCAATGCCCAGCATGGCGAAGGACACCAGGATCATACCGGCGGTAAGGATAAACTGCCGCTTGTACAGGCTCTTCATGAACCGCTCACTACCTCAAATTTATAGCCCACGCCCCATACGGTCTTGAGGGACCACTGGGGGGAAACCCCCTCCAGCTTTTCCCGCAGACGCTTGATGTGTACATCCACCGTCCGGGAGTCGCCGAAGTAATCAAACCCCCACACCTCGTCCAGCAGCTGGTTGCGGGTAAACACCCGGTTGGGGGAGGCAGCCAGGTGGTACAGCAGCTCCAGTTCCTTGGGCGGGGTATCCACCCGCCTGCCGTCCACCAGCAGCTCATAGGAGTCCAGATTGATGACCAGCTTATCAAAGGAGAGCTTTTTCTCTCCGGCGCCGCTCTCGTCCCCGCCAAAACGGCGGAGCACCGCGTGGATGCGGGCCAGCACCTCCTTCATCTCAAAGGGCTTGACGATGTAGTCGTCAGCGCCTCCCTCCAGCCCGGCCACCTTGTCCTGGGTCTCCCCCTTGGCGGTGAGCATGATGACGGGGGTCTTATCGTTCTCCCGGATCTTTTTCAGCACGGACCAGCCGTCCATGACAGGCAGCATGATGTCCAGCAGCACCAGGTCGGGCCGGAAGGAGCGGAACATCTCCACACCCTTGCCACCGTCTCCCGCCACTGCCGTCTCAAATCCCTCCTTCTCCAGATAGAGATGGAGCAGCTCCGCGATATTGGAGTCATCTTCCACAATGAGGACCTTTCTGGCCATAGTACACCGTCCTTTACCTGTTCTGCCCGGCCTCTGCCGGTGTTATCGTACTCATTATACCCCCATGGCTCAGGTTTGGGTGAACTTTTTGTAAAACAAAGGTATTTTTCCGCCGGGTCCCTCAATCCCGCTCCACATAGGGGTGGTCCAGCTGGAGCACCACATAGCTGCCGGGCACCTGGCCCTGGACCGCCTGGGTGATCCGCTGGGTAATCTCCGGATCGCTGAGGGGGCATTTGTGGGGCACCACCGCGTCAAAGATCAGGTTGCGGTGCTGGGGGCCCAGGGTCACCCGGAAATCGTGGATGGTCATATCCGGGTGGATCTGCCGCACCAGCTCCCCCACCTGCTCCCGCAGGGCGTTGACCTCCGGGTCGCCGGTGGCGATGGGGTCCATATGTACCGTGGTCTCGATGCCGAATTTCTCCAGGATCTCCCGCTCGATGTGGTCGATGGCGTCATGGGCGGCCATGATGTCCTCGTCCTGGGGCACCTCCGCGTGGAAGGAGCACATCCGCCGGCCAGGGCCATAATCATGAATCACCAGGTCGTGCATCCCCACTACCTGCTTGTGGGAGAGCACCAGCTTCTCGATGGCCCGCACCAGCTCAGGCTCCGGGCTGGCACCCAGCAGGGGATTAACGGTATCCCTGGCGGCCCCCCAGCCCGCCCGCAGGATGAACAGGGCTACCACCACGCCCACCCAGCCGTCGATGTTGACGCGGGCCAGGTGGTTTACCAGGGTGCCCGCCAGTACGGCGGAGGTGGCCACCACATCGGACAGGGAGTCGGTGGCGGTGGCCTCCATGGCGGCTGAGCCGATCCGGCGGCCCAGCTTCCGGTTGAACAGGCACATCCACAGCTTCACCAAAATAGAGCAGGCCAGGATGACCACCGTCACCAGGGAGAATGCCACCTCCTCCGGGTGGAGGATCTTCTCAATGGAGCTCTTACCCAGCTCCACCCCTACCATTAAAATAAGCAGGGACACCAGCAGCCCGGCCAGGTACTCGATGCGGCCGTGGCCGAAGGGGTGGCCGTCGTCCGCCTTCTGCCCCGCCAGCTTGAAGCCCACCAGAGTGACCACCGAGGAGCCGGCGTCAGACAGGTTGTTGAAGGCGTCGGCGGTGACGGCAATGGAGCCGGTGAGCAGGCCGGCGAAAAACTTCCCCAGGGAGAGCAACAGGTTGAGGCAGATCCCCACCCCGCCGGAGAGCACGCCGTACTTCTCCCGCACCGCCGGATCCTGAATATTTTGGCTGTTCCGGATGAATGTCCGCACCAGAAGGTCGGTCACGCAAATCACTTCCATTTCCAGGTCTTGTTTGAACATTGGCAGCATATCCAGCGGCGAGGAATTTGGGCTGCTGGCCAGCGATTTTCTCCAGGAATCCTGCCAGATTTCAAGAGAAAAATGGGCCGTCCAGCGGGCAAAAGGCCCGCCGATTGGGCGCATTGACCATGTACGAACAAGGTCTAAGGATTCCTATTATTATGCCACGCACGCTCCCCACCGTCAAGGGCGTGTCCGTCGAAAAAGGGGGCCCGCCGCGCAGTGGCGCGGCGGGCCCCAGGCTATGAAAAAACAGTGCTCAGCCCGCAAGCGCGCGCGCTTTGCGCGTGCGACGCAACGGGCTGCATCCCCGCAAAAACATGCTTGCATGTCTGAGAAGCATGTCGAGCTTGCTCGACACGCTAAAGGGTCCTACTCCTCCAGGTCGGCCGGCAGGAAGGCCTGGTAGGGCAGCACGGCGGAGAGCTCCACCATCAGATCGGAAAACCCTCCCTCCCGGTCCCAGGCGGGCCCGGGGGTGCGCAGCAGGCCGTCTCCCTCCGGCTTGATCAAGGGGAGGGAAACCACCGCCCGGCAGCCCCGCTCCTCCCGCTGTTCAAAAACGATAGTCCCGCCATGGCGGGCAACGATCCGCCGGGCCACCCGCAGCCCCAGGCCCAACCCGTCGTGCCGGGACAGCAGACTCGTTTCCTCCGGCTCCGGTGGTAGCAGGCCGGGACCGTCGTCCCACACGGTGAGGATGGCGCGGCTCTCCCGCACCGCCAGCCGCAGGCCGGCGTTTCCCTCCTGTCCCGCCGCCTTGAACGCGTTGGAGAACAGGCACAGCAGCATCCGCCGCAGCAGGGTCCCGTCCCCCCGGGTGATGAGGGAGGCAGTTTCCTCCTCATAGGAAAAGTTCAGACCTGCCTGTGCGGCCAGGGCCTCCACCTGACGGCAAAGAGCACGGCACAGACCCGCCAGATCCAGGCTGCCCTCCTCCACGGGCAGCTCCTCCTCCGGCAGCTGAAGAAACTCCAGGTTGCCCACCATGCGCATCATGCGGTAGAGACTCTGGTGGAGGATGGCCAGGTAGGACTCGTATTGGGGCCCGGCCTTTTCCCGTACCACCGGAGTAAGCAGCTGGACCGCCGCCGTCAGGTTGTTCATCTGCTCCCGAAACTGCTCCACCGCCAGCAGTCCCAGGTCCTCTGAAACAGGCTCCATCCCTCTCCCTCCCTGTTCCCGCCGTCGCGGGAGATAAAATTCGGTCCCAGTATATCAAAATTTTTATCAAACCACAAGGAATAATGTCTAATTATGTCGAAACCGCCACGTTTACCGATAAGACCGTCTGAATTTTATACAGTTTCCCCAGTAAGTTTTGCATTTTCCCTCTTTTCAATCCAGCAAGATTAGTCTATAATGTATTCGCGCCAAACAAATGAAGTCAAGAATCCATTTAGAACAAAAGGAGAGATTCATTATGGGCATTAAAGTTGGTATTAACGGTTTTGGCCGGATCGGCCGTCTGGTGTTCCGCGCTGGTATCAATCGGTCTGACATCGAGTTCGTGGGCATCAACGATCCTTTCATGACCCCTGACTACATGGCTTATATGCTCCGTTACGATACCATGCACGGCCAGTTCGACGGCACCATCGAGTACACCGATGACGCCATCATCGTCAACGGCAAGACCGTGAAGTTCTTCGCCTGCATGGACCCCAAGGACATCCCCTGGGGCGAGGTTGGTGCTGAGTACGTTGTGGAGTCCACCGGCGTGTTCCTGACTCAGGAGAAGGCCCAGGCTCACATCGACGCCGGCGCCAAGAAGGTCGTCATGTCCGCTCCTTCCAAGGACTCCACCCCCATGTTCGTTATGGGCGTGAACCAGGACAAGTACACCTCCGACATGAACTTCGTGTCCAACGCCTCCTGCACCACCAACTGCCTGGCTCCCATCGCCAAGGTTCTGCACGACAACTGGGGCATCACCGACGGCCTGATGACCACCGTCCACTCCACCACCGCCACCCAGAAGACCGTTGACGGCCCCTCCAAGAAGGACTGGCGCGGCGGCCGTGCCGCTGCCGGCAACATCATCCCCTCCTCCACCGGCGCCGCCAAGGCCGTGGGCAAGGTCATTCCCGAGCTGAACGGCAAGCTGACCGGTATGTCCATGCGTGTTCCCACCCTGGACGTGTCCGTGGTGGACCTGACTGTCAACCTGGCCAAGCCCGCCAAGTACGACGAGATCTGCGCCGCCATGAAGAAGGCCGCTGAGGGTGAGCTGAAGGGCATCCTGGGCTACACCGAGGACGCCGTTGTCTCCTCCGACTTCCTGGGCGACTCCCGCACCTCCATCTTCGACGCCGGCGCCGGCATCGCTCTGACCGACACCTTCGTGAAGGTCGTGTCCTGGTACGACAACGAGTGGGGTTACTCCAACAAGGTCCTGGACCTCATTGCTCATATGTATTCCGTTGACCACAAGTAAGTTCCGCTCAAAGGGCTGACTGACAGCTTTTTGAACACACTTGCTTGACTCCCCAAAACGCAAAAAACACTCCTTTTTCGGCAAACCGCCGGAAAAGGAGTGTTTTTTATACTGCTGAAAAATATTTATGAATAGGAAGGGACAGTACGATCCCCCAGATCAGCCACATGGCTTTTCTGGGGGATTTGTTATTGCTCTGATATTTCAAGATTCTTTAAAGCATAATCAATACACATCTGTATCAATTCATTCCTTGTGCGCCCGGTCTGCTTCGCCACCTTGTCAAGTTCTTCTATCATATCGTCCGGCAATCTGGCTGATACAACCGAAGTTTTTCCAAAGGCGGGCTTACGTGGCCGCACTACAAATTTATTATCCATACTCATCACCCTGTGATGATACTATCCCATATATTGTAGTTTTAATACACTACAATGTGTTTACAATTAGCAATTTACGTGATATAGTAATCCTGTAAATTTTTGTCCTAAAGATAAGAGTAAATGAGAGAGGGATAAAACATGGCAGACTCAGAAAGGTGATATTCTCAATGACTTTATGGATTGGACAGACAAAAGCTAAGGAGAGGGAAAACAGATGAAAAGAGCGTTATTGATTTTGATGATTGCGACAATGTGCCTATCTTTGTGCTCCTGTGGCAAAAGCGAGGCCGCCTCCAATGCGGACAATTTAATTTTAGAAATCGGGGAAGTCACGCTTGAAAGCGGAGACAAAATTTCTGCCGCAGAAACAGCAGTGAATAGGCTAACGGAATCAGAATATAGTCAGTTGGAATATTTCACTATACTGGAAGATGCTAGAACCACTTATGATGAGTTGGTTGAAGAAAAAACGTTTTCTGATAATCAAGCGGCAGTCGCAGAAATTGAAGCGGCTATTGAAGAGATTACAGTATCCACCGATTATCAGGAGGCCGCAATCATTATCGCACGAGCCCTGTATGATAAAGCTAATGACACGGTAAAATCCAGCGTTTCAAATTATGATATACTACAACAGGCGGAAGAGGAATTAAGCGCTTATCGTGTTCAAAATGTTATCAATTTAATTGATCAAATCGGTCAGGTCACTTTAGATAAAGAAGAACAGATAATCGCGGCACTTGAAGCCTATGACCTACTATCATCCAGTGAAAAAGAACTGGTTACAAACTATGACAAGATAGAGACAGTCACAGCAGATTTGGAGGAGCTCAAAGCACAGCAAGAAGAAAGGGAACGACAACAAGCACTGTCGTCCCTACAGATCGAAACAGATAAAGTTGAAGGTATAACATGGTATAAACCATCTACATATCCTTACTACGCTAATTCAAGAAGCTATGTCCTCCCTTATATTGGTCAACGAGATTCAAGTACATGGCTCAGATTAAAATTTCACTATACAGGGGATAGCTGGATATTTTTCAAAAAGATAATAGTTTCTATTGATGGAGTCAACCATTATAAGACATTTGATTATTTTGAAGTCGAGCGGGACAATGGCAGTGGAGATGTTTGGGAGTGGGTAGATATTGCCCCAACAAGTGAAGACTTCTCGATGCTAGAGGATATTGCCAGTTCTACAGAAACGATTGTGAGGTTTCAGGGAGATAACTACCACTATGACCTAACGGTTCCAAAATCAGATAAAACAGCGATTAAGCAAATACTAACAGCATATAATTCCATCAATAACAGTTAGTCACTGATCGACTTCAAAGAAACAAGCTAAAACGAGGTGTATGGATATGCTAGTCATTTATCTGCTGGCAATACTTGTTTGGGCCCTGATATGGGGTTTTGCGACCAGAGCCGTTATTTACAACAAAGGTTATTCTGATAACTGGTTTTGGTGGGGTTTCTTCTTTGGTTTTATTGCATTTATTGTTGCCTTGTCAAAAGGTGATAACCATTACAATGAAACGAGCGAGAAGCCCAGCATTATCCGTGACACCGCATTCGATAAGCAAATTCTTGCGGATGGCGGCTGGAAATGTTCTTGTGGACGAATAAACTACCACTATGTCTCCACCTGCGCCTGTGGAAAAAGTAAGACCGACGTTGTTGCGCCGGTCAAGACTTCCTCATTGTCTCAGGAAAAACAGACTGTTTCAGATATTGAAGCAGTAAAAAAATACAAGGAATTACTGGATGCCGGGATCATCACGCAGGAGGAATTTGATATAAAGAAAAAGCAGCTTCTCAAGTTATAGGTCAAAATTTATTATCAATTACAGTCTGGTTGGATTCGTGACATAATTGCTCAGGGAAAGCCGCGCAGAGTTCCGCCGCTCCCAAGCGGTGAAATCAAAATTCGTCATTACATAACATACAAAAAGGGGCTGTTGCAAACTAACGCAACAGCCCCGCTTCTTGTCATCCTGACCGCCAGGGTCTGATCTTTCCTGCCAGCTTATCCGCCGCAGAAAGATTCTTCGCCCCTTTGGGGCTCAGAATGACATCCGGATTTCAATTTTCCAACGGTTCCTTTTCATTCCTGCGGGAGAAGCGCCCCCAGCATGGGCTCGAACTGGACCCCCTCCAGGGGCGGAGTGCCCAGGGCCAGGGTGTGGTCCACGCACCGCTGCACAAAGTCCACCGCCAGCGCCACGCCTTCCGGCAGGGCCTCCCCCCGGACCATGGCGCCCAGCAGCACGCTGGCGAACAGATCCCCGGTGCCCGGGAAGTGGGCGGGTTCCTGACGGGCCATGGCGAAGCCGGTCCGGCCGGCGGCCCGGTCAAAGTATCCGGCCCCCACCTGGCCCTCCGCCAGGCTCACCCCGGTGAGCACCACCGAGCGTTTCCCCTTCAGGCTCAGCCGCTCCAGCCAGCTCCGGACCTCCGCCTCCCCGGCGGGCAGATTGGCATAGTCCTCCCCCAGCAGCAGGGCGGCCTCCGTCCAGTTAGGGGTGATGCAGTCGGCCTGGGCGGCCAGCTCCCCCATCCGGGCACACAGCTGGGGGGTGCAGGTGCGGTAGGGCTTGCCGTTGTCCCCCATCACCGGGTCCACCAGCACCACCGTATCCTCCCGGCGGAACTGCTCGTAGAACCGCCCGATCAGCTCGATCTGCCGGGCGGAGCCCAGAAAGCCGCTGTAAATGGCGTCAAAGGTGATCCCCAGCTCCTGCCAGTGGGCGGCAGTGCGCTCCATCTGACCGGTAAGGTCCAAAAACACGCTGTGCTCGCTGGGGGGGAAGGCGGTGTGGGCGGACAGGCTGGCGGTGATGAGGGGGCAGCACTGGCTGCCCATGGCGGACAGCACCGGCAGCACCACCGTCAGGGAGCAGCGCCCAAAGCCCGAAATATCCTGAATGGCGGCGATCCGCGGCGCCTGTTCCATCATAAGCCATCTCCTTCGCTTTGGTATGTGTCTTTCAGTATTATACCCCCTGCCGTCCACTGCTGCAACCCCGCCCCTCTCCAAGAGAATTGACATTTCTGCCCGCAGATGCTAAACTGATACCTGCCAACGCGGGCATGATGGAATTGGTAGACATGCGAGATTTAGGTTCTCGTGCAGCAATGCGTTGGGGTTCGAGTCCCCATGCCCGCACCAAGCCGGAGCAAGCGCCGTACCGCTTGCTCCGGCTTTTTTAAAAGGTCAGAGCGCACTCACCTTACCGTGCTTTCTTTCGAAGGTTGCGGCTTGGTTTTGGTTACGGCCCCGCTGGCCTGTGCGCCTTGTTCGGCAATAAAACGCATGGGGCTGCCGCAAGTATGCTTGCAGCAGCCCTTTTCTCTGCATCGGCAAAGGTCTTTCCTATAGCAGGCGTATTCTTAAGCATATCATTCCGGCTGTCAGGGGGTCTTGTTATGAACACTCTGGAACACTTGCTGCGCTACCTGGACCACAGCCCCAGCCCCTACCATGCGGTGGCCAGCGCCGCCGCCCTGCTGGAGGAGGCCGGCTTCACCCGCCTGGAGGAGTGCGCACCCTGGGCGGTGGCCCCCGGCGGGCGGTACTACACCACCCGCAACCAAAGCAGCCTCATCGCCTTTAAGCTGCCGGCGGAGCCTCTCACCGCCTGGCGCATGACGGCAGCCCACAGCGACTGTCCCACCTTTTATATCAAAAAAGATACTCTGGAGGGAGATAAGACCTATCTCCGCCTGTCCACCGAGGGCTATGGCGGCATGATCTGCTCCTCCTGGCTGGACCGTCCCCTCACCGTGGCGGGACGGCTCATTCTCTCCACCGACACCGGAGTGGAGAGCCGGCTGGTATACCTGGACCGGGACCTGCTCACCATCCCCAGCCTGGCCATTCACCAGCAGCGGGACGTGAACAAAGGCCACGATTACAATCCCCAGAAGGACATGCAGCCTCTGTACGCCCTGGCGGGCGCTCCCTCCCTCACCCAACTGCTGGCGGAAGAAGTCGGGGTAGAGGCGGACGCCATTCTGTCCACCGACCTGGTGCTGGCCCCCCGGCAGAAGCCGGTGGTACTGGGGCCGGCGGGGGAGCTCTTCCAGTCCCCCCGGATCGACGATCTGGCCTGTGCCTACGCCACCCTGGAGGGCTTCCTTACCGCCGGGCCCTGCCCTGGAGTGGGACAGGTCTACTGTCTCTTTGACAACGAGGAGGTGGGCAGCGGCACCCGGCAGGGGGCCCTCAGCTCCTTCCTCCCCGACCTGCTGGCCCGGGCGGCCTGCTGCCTGGGCCTGGACCGGCAGGGGGAGCGGCAGGCTCTGGCAAACAGTATGCTGCTCAGCGCCGACAACGGCCACGCCGTCCACCCCAACTTCCCCGAGAAGGCCGACCCGGCCAACAGGGTCTACCCCAACGGCGGGGTGGTGGTCAAGCTGTCGGCCAACCAGAAGTACACCACCACCGGCCTCACCGCCGGGCTGTTTCGGGCCATCTGCCGGCGGGCGGAGGTGCCGGTGCAGGTGTTTGCCAACCGGGCGGACGAGGCGGGGGGCTCCACCCTGGGCAACCTGCTCAGCCACGCCGTCAGCATTCCCATGGTGGACATCGGCATGGCTCAGCTGTCCATGCACTCTGCCGTGGAGACCGCCGGCAGCAAGGATCCGGGCTACATGGCCAGGGCCTGCGCCGCCTTCTTCCAGACGCCCTTCCGGCTCACCGCCGACGGCGCTTATCAATTTCTCTGATCATGCAGCGGGCTGAAACGCCCGCTGTTTTTTTCTCTCTCCCCTCTCCCCAGGGTTGTAGCCCGGATCTTTTCATGCTATAATGTGACATAATACCTGAAATATTATGAAAAATTCCAACGACCTTCGTACTTTTTTGCCAGAATCGGGGAGGTGGAGCAACATGTCCGGCGTCCGGCTGGAGCACGTATCCCGGGAATACATCATGGGCAAGACCGTCATCAAGGCGGTGGACGACATCAGCTTTGCCATCCCCGAGGGCAAGTACACCATCATTCTGGGCGCCAGCGGGGCGGGCAAGTCCACGGTGCTCAACATTTTGGGAGGCATGGATTCTCCCACCGGAGGGAAGGTCTTTGTCAACGAAAAGGAGATCTCCAGCTTCAACAAGCGGCAGCTCACCCAATACCGCCGGGAGAGCATCGGCTTCGTGTTCCAGTTCTATAATCTGATGCCCAACCTGACGGTGGAGGAAAACGTGGAGCTGGCCAGCCAGATCTGCAAAAATCCTCTGGACACCCGCCAGGTGCTGCGGATGGTGGGGCTGGACGACCGGCGGCGGAACTTCCCCGCCCAGTGCTCCGGCGGCGAGCAGCAGCGGGGGGCCATCGCCCGTGCCCTGGCCAAGAACCCCGACGTGCTGCTGTGCGACGAGCCCACCGGCGCCCTGGACTATGTGACGGGCAAGGCCATCCTGGCTCTGCTGTACGACCTGTGCCGCCAGAGCAAAAAGACGGTGGTGGTGGTCACCCACAACGGGGCCCTGGCCCCCACCGGCGACGTGGTCATCCGCATGAAGAGCGGAAAAATCGAATCCTTTACGGAAAATCCCAACCCAACGCCGGTGCAGGAGCTGGAGTGGTAGCATGATCTGGAAAAATTTCTTCCGGGACCTGCGACGCACCGCCTCCCGGCTCATCTCGGTGAGCATCATCACCATGATCGCCGTGGTGGTGTACACCGGCCTAAGCGGCATTATCTATAACGTGGACCTGGTGATGGGAGACTACTACGCTACCCAGAACACGGCGGACTATTGGATCACCGGCACAGGGCTGGATATGACTGACTGCCGGGATCTTTCAGAGCTGGAAGGAATCACCGGAGTGCAGCCCCGGGTAGTGCTGGACGGAGAGGACCGGTATGACAGCGGCCTGACCCTTACCCTCTACGGGGTGCCCGACTTTTCCATCAATACTCCCTATATTGTGGAGGGACGGCTGCCCCAGAGCAGTCGGGAAATCTTCCTCAGTGACCAATACGCTGCCGCCCAGGGGTTGGAATTGGGGGACTGGTATGAGATCACCCTTACCGGCCTGGGCATCCATCTGCGGCTCCAGGTCTGCGGCACCGGGAAGGACCCGGAGTGCCTGTACAACGTCAACGCCACCAACCCCTCCCCCGATCTGTCCCGATTCGGCTTTGCCTATGTGGACGAGGAGGTGCTGGCCGACGTACTGGGTCCCCACCGGTACAACCAGATCTGCGTCACCACAGAGGAGGACCTGCCCGCCGCCGCCTTCCGCACTGCCGTGGACGAAGAGTTGGGCAGCAAGGTGGTGAATATCCTGGCTCTGAAGGACAATCAGCCAGCCTATTCCCTCATGGAGGCCAAGAACAATCTGACCCCCATCCTCACCTTCTTCCCCACCCTGTTTTTCCTGTGCGCCGTGCTGATGATGGTGAGCACCATGAACCGCCTCATCGAAAACGCCCGGATGGATATCGGTACCTTCAAGGCCCTGGGCTATTACGACAGCACCATTCTGGTCTACTACCTGCTCCACGCCCTGCTGGTAGTGGTCATCGGCTTCCCCATTGGGGCGGTGCTGGGAAAATACATCTCCGCCCTCATCGTGTGGACCATCGCCACCGGCTGCGACCTGCCCCCCTATACCATCGTCCACGACTTTGCCGCCTGGGGCCAGGCCGCCGGACTCACCGCCCTGTGCTGCCTGGGCAGCGCCTGGCTGGTGGCCCGCTCTCTGCTGAAGGAAAGCCCCGCCCAGTGTATGCGGCCCAAACCTCCAAAAAACGCCAAGACGGTGCTGCTGGAGCGGATCGGCCCCCTGTGGCGGCGGCTGGGCTTCAACGCCAAGTACATCATCCGCAACACCTTCCGCAACAAGGTGCGGATGCTCACCTGCGTGGTGGGCATCGCCTTCTGCATGGCTCTGGTGTTCATGGCCTTCGCCATCAAGGACTCCATGGACGCCTACTCCGACGCTCTGGCCCAGAACCAGAACAGCTATGACGTGATGGTGGACCTGAACACCGGGGTGACCGAGGGCCAGTACAACCGGCTCACCACCGCCCCCGGGGTGACCGCCGCCGAGCTGGAGATGGTCACCACCTGCTGGCTGTACACCTTTGACCAGCGCTCCACCACCACCCTGACGGTGAGCGAGGACACGGTCTCCCTCCACCTGTACGACCCCTACGCCGACGCTCCCCTGGCCCTGCCGGAGGACGGGCTGGTGCTGGAGCAGCTGCTGGCGGAGGAATTGGGGGTGGAGGAGGGGGATACCGTCACCCTCCGGTTCACCGGAGACAACCGATACTATACTCTGAAGGTGGCCCAGGTCAACCGCTGCGTCAGCGGCGCCTACGTGAGCCGCAGTCTGTGGCGGAGCCTGGGGAAGGCCTACACCCCCACCGCCGCCTATCTGACCACCCGGGACCCGGTTGCCCTGGAGACCAGCCTGGACCGGTACGACTTTGTGGACGGCTGGCAGGACCGGGAGACCGTTACCAGGGCGGCGGTGGATAAGATGAACAACACCTCCATGGTGGTGTACATCCTCATCGTGTTTGGCGGCGGGCTGGCCTGCATCGTCATTTACAACCTGGGCATCATGAGCTTTTTTGAACAGATCCGCAGCCTGGCCACCCTGATGGTGCTGGGCTTTCACGACCGGGAGATCAAACGGCTCCAGCTCAGCGAGAACCTGATCTTTGCCGTGGCCGGGGTGCTGTGCGGCATCCCCCTGGGCATCGCTCTGGACCGGTTCCTCATCCTGTCCATCACCGCCATGCCCCTTCAGGTGGTCATCACCCCCAGGGCGGTGGGACTGGCCTGCGGGGTGACCATGGCCTTCGCCTTGGGGGTCAACCGGATCATCGGCCGGAAAATGCGGGAGATCGATATGCTGGGGGCGCTGAAAAGCGTGGAATAGACATGGAGGTAGCGTAATGAAACAAATGGGCAGGCGGCTCACCGCCCTGAGCATCATACCGGCTCTGCTCCTGCTGGGGGGGTGCTCCGGCGGGAACGAGGAGGACGGCCGCACCGTCCACCCCGACGTAGGTCCGGTGGAATACCGGGTGGAGGACACGGGCACCGTGGCCTACCAGGACGACTATACCATCGTGCCCAAGGTGGGGGGCACGGTGCTGACCTGCTCCATTGCCGAGGGAGACACGGTGACCGCGGGGCAGGTGCTGTACACCATCGACTCCCAGGGGCTGGAGGACCAAATCACCCAGGCCGAGCTGGGGGTGGACAGTGCCGTCATTGAACAGGATCAGGCTCAGACCGCCCTGGATCAGGCCAACGTCCAGCTCAGCCAGGCTCAGATCGACCTGGATCAGGCTCAAATCGGTCTGGAGCAGGCCCAGAACAGTCTGGCTCAGGCCCAGGTAGATCTGACCCAGGCCCAGTCCTCCCAGGCTTCGGCCAAAACCGCTCTGGACCAGGCCAACAACGGTCTGACCCAGGCCCAGACCTCCCTGAAACAGGCGCAGGCCGCCTGTGAGGATCTGACCGTTCGCTGTTATACCACCGGCACGGTATCGTCTGTCAATGTCCACGTGGGAGACTATGTTTCCGCCGGCGCGCCGGTGGCCCAGGTGGTGGACAACAGCACTCTGAAGCTGGTAGTCCCCTTCTCCCTGGAGGACGCCGCCGGTATGACCGCCGGCTCCCTGGCCGTCATCTCCTTCCCTGGAAGGACGGATACCCTCACCGGCACGGTGGTCCAGGTGTATGAGGGCACAGTCGCCCTGTCGGGCAGCCGGACGGGCCGCAACGTGGAGATTTCCCTGCGCAACCCCGGCACTCTGTCCAGCGGCGATACCGCCACCGCCTCGGTGGGGGACGCGGTGTGCATGGAGGCGGGCACCCTGTCCAACGCCACCGAGCAGACCATCTACTCCGGCCAGTCCGGCCAGGTGCTCACCCTGTCTATCCGGGAGGGGGGCTCGGTGACCAGCGGCCAGACGGTGATGACCCTGAAAAACGACAGTCTGACCAACGCGGTGGAAAACGCCCAGCTCCAGGTGGAAAACGCCCAGCTTCAGGTGGATACCGCCCAGATCCAGGTGGACACCGCCCAGAGCCAGATCGACAACGCCCAGCTCCAGGTGAACAATGCCCAGCTCCAGGTGAACACCGCCCAGAACCAGGTGAACACCGCCCAGCTCCAGGTCAATACCACAGGTCTCCAGGTGGACACCGCCCAGGGCCAGCTCAGCGCCGCCCAGGTGCAGGTCCGCTCCGCCCAGGCCAGCCTGGATCAGCTCACCCGTCAGCGGTCGGACTACACCATTACCGCCCCGGTGGACGGCACCATTCTTTCCCGCTCGGTGAAGGAGGGGGACCTGGCCTCCGCCGGCAGCCCCATGGCGGTGGTGGCCCAACCGGAGGCCCTGTGCGTCCACGCCACCATTGACGAACAGTACATCGACCGGGTGGGAACCGGTCAGACGGCGGAGGTCACTTTTACCACCGACACAGGGGAAGAGAACACCTATACCGGTACCGTCCGCCGGGTGGAGGACACCGGCCTTACCTCCGGCGGGGTCACAGACTACACGGTGGAGATCGACCTGGACAGCGTGGAGGGCCTGCGGGACGGCATGAATGTGTGGGTGTCCATCCTCACCTCGGTGAAGGAGGACTGCCTGCGGCTGCCGGTGCGGGCGGTAGACGGGAACACCGTCCAGCGGGTGACCGAAAACGGGGAGCCCGAGACGGTCACCGTGGAGACCGGGGTATGGGGCAGCTCCTATGTGGAGATCCTCTCCGGGGTCACCGAGGCAGACGCCATCCTTCTGCCGTGAATAAAACAGCGCCTGCCGCAGATGCGGCAGGCGCTTGTTGTACTCCGGGTCTCAATCCAGGCTCCATTCCCCCTGGCAGCTGTTCACAAAGGCGGCGGCCTGCTCCGGGTCCAGGCCCTTGATGTTATAAGTGACGGCCACCGTAGGCTCCCCGTTGCGCACATAGTGGACGGTGAAGGACTCATACCGCCAGCCCGGAGTGTCCCCCTGGTCGTCGTCCACATAGGAGCCGAACCGCTGCTCCAGGGCCTGGGCCGTGATCTCGTCGGGCAGCACATCCGTGTCCAGCTGCTGGTCGGTGTGGTTATCCAGCAGCAGGGCCGCCTTCACGCTCACGTTGTCATACCCCCGGTACCACAGGATACTGAGCCAGTCCTCCAGCTCGTCAAAATGCCAGTGGGCGCTCTCGAAGGTGAAGTCGTCGGGCAGGGCCGCCGGGTCGGGCAGATAGGCGGCCAGCTCCTCCTGGTAGGCCTCCCCCAGGGAGAGCTCCCCGCTGCCGTAGAGCCGTACGCCCGCCAGCATCATGTGTTTCCCGTCAAAACCATCGCCATGCAGTCCGTCGGCAGTAAAGTCCCGGTAGCCTATGATCAGACTGGCCAGCCTGGCTGCGGTGCTCTGGTCCTCGCTGGCACAGGTGAAGTTCACCCCCATGTTCCCGTCATAATAATCGGCATGGTAGGTATATTCCTTGGCATCATCCCCGTCCTTGTCGTAATAGAGGGAGTAGGTTTTCACCTCCACTCCGTCCACGGTCTCCACACCAGTATCCGCATAGAGCAGGTCAATAAGGGGCTCCCGGCCGGGCCACAGCTCCAGCGACAGCTCCTCCTCTCCCCGTGTACCCTGGATGAGGATCCGCCAGGGATTCCCCTCCCCGTCGTAGATCACCGTGCCGTCCAGGCCGAAGCCGGTCCAGTCCAGGATCCAGGGCACCTCATCGGTGCCACCCAGCACAGTAATGATCTCCTGGGCGGACAGGCGCTCCTCAAACCACCCCTCCGGCGGGGCATAGTCCCCCGCCAGGGCCTCCGAGCCGGTGCAGTCGGGGTAGTCATAGCCGGGAATATTGGGGAAGCTGTGGACCTGGCCCTCCCAGGGATCGGTCACCGTCAGGGTGTGGCCGCTCTCCTGGACGGGCTGGGTGACGGCGGGAGTGGCGGCCACACCCGCCGTTGGGTCGGCCTCCGCCGGGGCCCTCCCCTGCCACAGCTGCCAGCCCCCCACCGCCGCCACCAGACAGCAGGCCGCCAGGGCTCCCGCGGCCATGCCGGTATGGGGCCGCCGGGGGTGCTTTCCCTCCAGCACCTTGTCCGCCAGCTCCGCCGGGGCGGTGACGCGGCTCATATAGTTGCGATATCGGTTCATTCCAGTTCTCCTTTCAGCAGGTCCCCCAGCTTTGCCCTGGCCCGGGACAGCCGGGAGCGGACGGTACCCTCCCGCCAGCCGGTCATGGCGGCGATCTCGGCGGTCTGGTACCCCTCGTAGTAGTAGAGGTGGAGCACCGCCCGGTCTTTGGCGGGCAGGGCCATGATGCTCTCCAGCAGGCTCTCCTCCTCCGGCCCGGCGGCGGGATAGGTGTCCAGCAGCGGGGCGGTCCGCCGCCGCCAGGGGGAGCGGAGGCGGCTTTTGCAGCCGTTCACCGTCACCCGCAGCAGCCAGGCCTTCTCATGGGCGGGACTCTCAAAGCATGGGGCTTTTTCCAGGCAGCGGAGAAAGGCGTCCTGTACCGCGTCCTCCGCCTCGTGAGCGTCCCCCAGAATGGCCAGGGCCGCCCGGTATAAGGTGTTTTGATGGGTGTAGATCAGCGTTTCCAACCGGTTGGGGTCCATTCTCTCTCCCCCTTTCACCCTATATACGCTTCTGCGCGGGGATTTGCTGCGCAACCCGGTAAAAAAATCAAAATTCCCTTCGTTGTCACGGCGGGACAGGCTATGCTATAATATCAACAGTTGCCCCACGGGTGGGGCAGGGTGCTGTGCATCCAGGCGTTTTGTTTGCAAAACACCTGCTGTTGATGTTACACCATAGCCAAAACCGGCGGAGCCGATTTTTCGCCGCGTCCGCGGCGCGCAAGTCCGCGAGGACTTGCGGCTATGCCATAATCATAACATACTGTACCACAGAAGGAGAACCCACCATGTCTGAACAGAAGGATCTGCGCCTGGCGGTGCTCATTGACGCGGACAACGCCCCCCGCTCCGCCCTGGGGGATATCATGGCGGAGGTGGCTGTGTACGGCACCCCCACCATCAAGCGGATCTACGGGGACTGGACCACCCCCAACCTGGCCTCCTGGAAGAGCCCCCTGCTGGAAAACGCCATCACCCCCATCCAGCAGTACAGCTATACCACCGGCAAGAACGCCACCGACTCGGCCATGATCATCGACGCCATGGACATCCTGTACACCGGCGAGGTGGACGGCTTCGTGCTGGTGAGCAGCGACAGCGATTTCACCCGTCTGGCGGTGCGGCTGCGGGAGGCGGGCAAAAAGGTGTACGGCATGGGGGAGCGCAAAACCCCCAACCCCTTTATCGTGGCCTGCGACAAGTTCGTCTACATTGAGGTCATCCGGTCGGCGGCGGAGGAGGCCCGGGCCGAGGAGGAAAAGGCAGAGAAGGCCAAGGCCCAAAAGACCGCCCAGAAGAAGACCGCCCCCGCCCAGCCCCAGGAGGCCGACCACCGGGTGCCCAAGCGGGTGGTCAAGCTCATCGCCGAGTCGGTGAACACCATCGCCGGCGAGGACGGCTTCGCCTCCCTGGGGGAGCTGGGCAACCTGCTGGTGAAGAAGCAGCCCGACTTTGATTCCCGGAATTTCGGCTTTTCCAAGCTGTCCAAGCTGATGAAATCCCTCCCCCGGTTCGAGGTGGTGGCCCGCCCCACCAGCCAGCCCAACGTCACCCATATGCTGGTGCGGGACAAGCAGTGCAAATAGCTCTTTATATCCTTGTTTTTCCATGGTAAGCTGCGAAATTCACAGCTTACCATGGAGTTTTTTGTGCATATTTCAGAAAGACAGACGGCAGCTCTTACGATATAATAATGCCTGCCCTGAGAATAGCGGCGTTTGGTCGCGGCGGGGTATAATTGGCGGAAAACCGGGTATGTTACTGATAAAAAGCCCGCTCTTTTTCCCGCCACGAGAAGAAAGACTTTGCTTTTCTTCTCCCTTATGTTATAATATATCTGTATGACCGCGTCTTTTCAGAAAAGGAGCGCCCGGTCACCTGTCTTTTGCAGTTGATGCCGGTACATACCGGTTTTGGAGCTTCCGGGCCTTCCCGGCCCGAGGAAGGAATAGAGGGTTGCAGTTTTGACAAAATATGTGATTCACGGCGGAAAGCCGCTTTATGGTGAGATCGACATCAGCGGCGCCAAGAACGCCGCTGTGGCCATCATCCCCGCCGCCCTGCTGGTGGACGGGGTGTGCCGCATTGAGAACCTGCCCCAGATCAGCGATGTGACGCTGTTGTTGCGCATCCTCCAGGAGCTGGGGGCCGATGTGCGCACCGTCAACCGTACCACGGTGGACGTAGATTGTTCCCATATCCGCAATGCCCGGGTCCCCGATGAGCTGGCCCGGAAGATCCGCGCTTCCTATTATCTCATCGGCGCTCTGCTGGGCCGGTTTGGCTGCGCCGAGGTGCCCCCGCCGGGGGGCTGCGACTTCGGCGGCCGCCCCATTGACCAGCACATCAAGGGCTTCGTGGCCATGGGCGCCAACGTGGACGTTCACGGAGGCTATATCCATGCCCGTGCCAAGAACGGCCGGATGCAGGGCACCCAGGTCTACCTGGATATCGTGTCCGTGGGGGCTACGATGAACATTATGCTGGCCGCCGCCCTGGCCGACGGTATGACCATCATTGAAAACGCCGCCAAGGAACCCCATATCGTGGATCTGGCCAATTTCCTCAACTCCATGGGGGCCGAGATCATGGGGGCTGGCACAGACGTCATCAAAATCCGGGGAGTGGAGCGCCTCAGCGGCGGCACCTATTCCATCATCCCCGACCAGATCGAGGCGGGCACCTACATGACCGCCGTGGCCGCCACCGGCGGCGAGGTCCTCATCAAGAACGTGATCCCCAAGCACCTGGAGTGCATCACCGCCAAGCTGGTGGAGATGGGCGTGGAGGTGGAGGAGCGGGACGACGCCGTACTGGTGCGCCGCACCGGCAAGCTGACCCGCACCAACATCAAGACCCTGCCCTATCCCGGCTTCCCCACCGATATGCAGCCTCAGATCGCCGCCGTCCTCTGCCTGGCGGAGGGCACCAGCGTCATCACCGAGGGCGTGTGGGACAACCGGTACCGCTATGTGGACGAGTTCCGCCGCATGGGGGCCCAAATCCAGGTGGATGGTAAGATCGCCGTCATTGAGGGCGTGGAGAAATTCACCGGCGCCCGCATCCAGGCCTGCGACCTGCGGGCCGGAGCCGCCATGGTCATTGCCGGACTGGCCGCCCAGGGTACCACTGAGATCGGCTGCATCCGTCACATTGAGCGAGGCTATGAGGACATCGTCCGCAAGCTCTCCGGTGTAGGGGCAGATATCCGTGTGGTGGTCACCCCCGACGAGGATAAACAGGCCCAGGTGGGCTGAATATAGCTGATTGAAAACCAGGCGGGGGCGTTGCTCCCGCTTGGTTTTGTTGCCTAAAAGCCCCGCCCGGCGGGACAGTTTTATTGGAACAAAGGAGTGAGTTTGTGCTGGAACTGTACACCCTGGCCAGCGGCTCCAGCGGCAACTGCCTGCTGGTGAGCAGTGGGTCTACCCGTGTGTTGGTGGACACCGGCATTTCCTGCCGCCGGATCACCACCGCCCTGAGAGGTCTGGGGGTGGACCCTGCCTCCCTGTCCGCCGTGCTCATTACCCATGAGCATACCGACCATATGGCCGGCCTTGCCACCCTCACCAAGCAGTACCGGCTGCCTGTGTACGCCAGCCGCGGCACCGGCCTGCGGCTGTGCTACCGGATCCCCTTTCTGGAGGACCTGTTCAACCCTATCCAGCCAGGTCAATGCTTTCAGGTGGGTGAGCTGGAGATCGAGAGCTACCCCACCCCCCATGACGCCGCCCAGAGCACTGGTTACGCCCTGTCGGCTGAGGGGCGGAAGGCCGCGGTGGTCACCGACCTGGGCCATGTGACCCAAGCGGTGGCAGAGGGCATCCGGGGCGCCCACCTGGTGGTGGCTGAGGCCAACCATGATGTGGAATGGCTTCGGTCAGGTCCCTACCCCTATTTCCTCCAGGACCGTATCCTGGGAGACTACGGCCACCTGTCCAACGAGGCGGGGGCTCAGCTGGTGTGTTCCGCCGTGGAGCAGGGGGCCCACACGGTGGTACTGGCCCACCTGTCCCATGAAAACAACACCCCGGAGCGGGCCCGCCAGGTGGTGGGGGACGCTCTGACCCGGATGGGGGCTCTCCCCGGCCGGGACGTGACCCTGGAGGTGGCCCCCCGGAGCGAGCCCAGCCGGAGGTACGTGGTATGAAAGGCGTCAACGTCCAAATCATCTGCGTGGGCAAGCTGAAGGAGAAGTTTTACATAGACGGGGCGGCGGAATATGTCAAGCGGCTGAGCGCCTACTGCAAGCTCCAGCTCACCGAGCTGCCCGAGGAGCGGCTGCCCCAGAACCCCTCCCGGGCCCAGATCGACGCCGCCCTGGCCAGGGAGGGGGCGGCGGTGGCCGCCAGGCTGCCCCGCGGGGCGGCAGTGGTGGCCCTGTGTGTGGAGGGGGAGCTGCTCTCCAGCGAGAAGCTGGCCCGGCGGCTGGACAAGTGGACAGGCGCGGGAAAAAACACCCTGGTCTTCCTCATCGGCTCCTCCTATGGCATGGACCCGGGCCTGAAGGCCAGGGCGGATCTGCGGCTGTCCATGTCCCCCATGACCTTCCCCCACCATCTGGCCCGGGTGATGCTGCTGGAGCAGCTCTACCGGTGCTTCAAGATCGAGGAGGGCTCCGGTTACCATAAATAGAGCAGGGAATTTTTTTGCCTCCCCACCTGCATTTACCAAAAAGAGGGCTGGATATACCAACGGGTTTGTGCTATAATCACAAATGCAGTGATGTGTTTTCCCTGAAATTTGAGATATTGTATTGGAGGTAATTCCCATGGCTTATCGTGATGTATATGAGAAGTGGCTCAACAGTCCCGCCCTCAGCACCGAGGAAAAGGCGGAGCTCCAGTCCATCGCCGGGGACGAAAAGGAGATCGAGAGCCGCTTCTTCGCCCCTCTGGACTTTGGTACCGCCGGCCTGCGGGGCACCATGTGCGTGGGCCTGCACCAGATGAACATCCATGTGGTACGCCATGCCACCCAGGCCTTTGCCGAGGTCATCAAGGCCGAAGGTCCCGAGGCTGTGGCCCGTGGCGTGGCCGTGTGCTACGACTGCCGCAATAATTCCGAGCTCTTCGCCCGGGAGACCGCCTGCGTCATGGCGGGCAACGGCATCAAGGTGCGCCTGTTTGACGCCCTCCGCCCCACTCCCGAAGTGTCCTTCGCCGTCCGGGAATATGGCTGCATCGCCGGCGTCAACGTCACTGCCAGCCACAATCCCAAGGAATACAACGGCTATAAGGTCTACTGGCAGGACGGGGCCCAGCTGCCCCCTCACCACGCCTCCGCCATCGCCCGGAAGATGGAGGAGCTGGACCTGTTCGACTCCATCGTCCGCATGGACTATGACGAGGCCCTCAAGAGCGGCATGATCACCCTGATGGGTGAGGAGACCGACGAGAAATTCCTGGCCAAGGTCATGGAGCAGGTCAACGACAAGGAGGCCGTGGAGAAGGTGGCCGACACCTTCAAGATGGTATACACCCCCTTCCACGGCACCGGCCACAAGCTGATCCCCGAGGCCCTGCGCCGCCTGGGCATGAAGCACGTGATCTGCGTGCCTGAGCAGATGGTCATTGACGGCAACTTCCCCACTGTGGTCTCCCCCAACCCGGAGAACCCCGAGGGCTTCTACCTGGCAGTGGACCTGGCCAAGAAGGAAGGGGCCGACTTCATCCTGGGCTCCGACCCCGACGCCGACCGCGTGGGCATCATGGTGCGCAACGACCAGGGCGAGTTCGTGGTCATCTCCGGCAACCAGACCGGCGTGCTCCTGCTGGACTACCTGATCGGCGCCAAGAACCGCACGGGCAAGATGCCCGAGAAGCCCGTGGCCCTCAAGACCATCGTCACCACTGAGATGGCCCGCAAGGTGGCTGAGACCAACGGCCTGCAGTGCTATGACACCTTCACCGGCTTCAAGTTCCTGGCTGAGAAAAAGGACAAGCTGGAGAACGCCGGCGAGGGCAAGGTCATCTTCTCCTACGAGGAGAGCTACGGCTACATGCTGGGCGACTACGTCCGGGACAAGGACGCCGTTACCGCCTCCATGGCTCTGAGCGAGATGGCCGCCTGGTACGCCGGTCAGGGCATGACCCTGTACGACGCCCTGCAGAAGTGCTACGAGAAGTACGGCTTCTACGGCGAGCGCACCATGAACCTGGTGATGCCCGGCCTGGACGGCCTGAAGAAGATGGCCGACCTGATGGCCAACCTGCGGGAGAAGCCCCCGGTGGAGATCGCCGGCGTGGCGGTGGCCCAGCAGAAGGACTACAAGGACGGCTCCGTGGTCAACGTGGCCGACGGCTCCAAGACCACCATGGAGCTCTCCGGCTCCAACGTGCTGCGCTATGAGATGGCCGACGGCACCAGCCTCATCGTCCGTCCCTCTGGCACCGAGCCCAAGGTCAAGGTGTACATCCTGGCCAACGGCGCCTCCAAGGCCGAGGCTGACGACAAGGTTGCCAAATACGCCGCCTGGGCTGAGACTCTGAAGAACTGAGCCACATCTTCATAAGAACAAAGGCGTGGACCGCAGCCGCGGTCCACGCCTTTTCACGTTCAGAAGCGATCCATTCTCCTCACAGCTCCACGATATACCGCTCGTACCCGTTGACCACCCGGGTGGCCCCATACTGGCTCTCCCGCCGGATGGCCCTGCCGTAGTTCAGGTGGGTGTGGCCGTGGAGAAAGAGGGCGGGGCGGTACTTGTCCAGCATCCGGTTGAAGGTCTGGAAGCCCTGGTGGGCCAGATCGTTGCAGGGCACCATATCCATGCCGGGGGCATGGGTGAGGAGAATATCGAATCCACCCTTGAGCCGCAGCCGGGGGGCCAGCTTCATGGCCCGCCAGCGCATTTCCCACTCAGTATACTGGAAGGGTCCCATTTTGTACCGCATGGACCCGCCCAGCCCCACGATACGCACCCCCTGGTACTGATAGCACATACCGTCGATGCAGGTGCACCCCTGGGGCGGGTCCTTTTCGTAGTGCCCGTCGTGGTTACCGTGGACATAGAGCACCGGGCAGGGAGCAAAGGTGGCCAAAAAGGACAGGTAGCTGGATTTCAAATCCCCACAGGAGAGGATCAGGTCCAGGCCGTCCAGCTTGCCCGGGGCGTAATAGTCCCACAGCGCGGGGGACTCATAGTCTGCGATGACCAGGATCTTCACTCCGTCCTCCCCTTTTCCATTCCATAGATCCGCAGCATCTCTCTGGCCTGGGCGGTGAGTTCCCCGGACTGGGGAATATGCCCATCCACATGGTTGGTCAGCCAGTCCATAGCCAGGATCTGCCCCGCCGGAAGCGTGGAGTCCTGGCCGTACACCAGCTTGCCCTGCTGGTTCATCAGTTCCCCATAGAAGGGGTCCAGCCGCTCCAGGCGCAGGGCGTCCCGCAGCAGGCTGGCCAGCCGCCGGGTCCCGGAGGGCAGGCGGCGGGAGCAGAGCACATCCACCGCCTTCTGCCCCATACCCCACCAGTAGCTGATGGCGCCTCCCCCCTTGGCCTCTCTCTTCCAGCTGCCGTCCAGCACCCGGCGGACCAGGCTCTCATAGAACCGGCCCCAGTCGCAATAGATCAGGGCCAGATTGTGGAGTTCCCGGCTGCGGGTGCCGGTGTTGGCGGCCAGGCGGTCCTTGTCGTCGATGTAAACGATACCCTTGTCCAGCAGGCTCTCCAGCCCACCGCCCTCCTTCAGGCAGTCCCAGGCCAGCACCACCCGGGCGTTGGCGTTCACCATCTGAACTCCCTGGGCAAAGGCGTTGATGGCGGCAATAGCCCCGGGAATGGGGGTGCCCGCCACGTAGCCGATGCGGCCATCCCGGGCCAGGGTGCCGGCGATGGCCCCCTTGATGAACTTGGCTTCGTACAGCCGGGGATAGTAGGTGCGCACCGAGGGGGTGGAGGTATTGAGGGAGCAGTTGAAAAACCGCACCTCCGGATGGAGCACGGCGTATTTCATGCTGGCGGGCATCAGACTGGGGTGCGTGGTAAAGATCAGATCCGCTCCTTTGTTCAGGGCATCCTGCACGGCACGCTCCGCCGCCTCCCGGGTGAGGGCGTTCTCATAGGCCATGGTGTACACATGGTCCCTCAGAGTGCTCTCCAGCTGATAGCGTCCGCACTCGTGGTCGTACACCCAGGTGGAGTTTTCGCTGCTGCCGGCGTGGATGAAGGCCACGCACAGCCGGTCCGTGATGGGCAGGGAAAACAGAGGCTTTTTTACGATATCCTCCAGCATGAGGGTGGCCCCGGCATGGTTCAGACGGTTGAGCACCTCCTGCTTGATCATGGGCAGCTCTTTGGCGATCTGCATGGAGGTCTTGCCCCGGGACTCCCGGTAGCCGAAAATGGACAGATACACCAAAAAGGCGACAGGCACGTACCGGGGATCGGCGCTGTCCCGCATACAGGCGTCCCGGAACATAAAGTAAAAATTGCGGAAGCTCTGGATCTCCTCGGCGCTCCAGGGGTCCCGCTGCCGCCGCCCCAGGGCCTCCAGCAGTTCCCCGTACTCCCCCGGCCGGCGGAAGATGGGATAATACAGTCCGGTCATCTGATAGTAGTTGATGAACTCGTAGTAGGCAGCCACCTCCGGATCCTGAGAGGGCTTGGGCAGCAGCCGGGTCACCATGCCGGGCACGGTGATGGCGCCAAAGTATTTCAGCACGCTTACCCGCTTGTGCCCCTCCACCACGTAAAACCGGTTGAGGTATTCCACCACCTTGATGGGATCCCGGATGCCTTCGTTCAGGTGGGCCTGGCACAGCCGGGCCCACTTGTTGGCAAATTCGCTGTCCTGCTCCAGCAGCGGGTAAAAGCCCGGTGAAAAGGTATTCTTCCGCAGATCGTTGCAGGTGCCCACAATGAGCTCGCTGGGGATCTCCACCAGGCCCATGTTCTCCCGCCGTACCGCCAGCTCCTCCGGGTCCCCGGGCAGCACCTTCAGGCAGGGATCCTCCCCCGCCGCCGCTGCCGCCTTGCTGTCCCGCAGACCCATGCGCTGGGCCGCCAGATATTCTTCCTGGCCAGGCATTTCCATCGCCCCTTTCCCATACGCTTTCATTCCTCTAAGAAGCTATCACGCCGGAGCCAAAATTGCAATCCTTTTCTTCGCCCGCATTGTGCCTTTTATGGAATTTGACCCGCCACCCGTTGCAGTTCCCCGGGTATCGTGCTATATTATTGAAGAACAGGCGGTTTTATCCCCTGTTCCTATTCTATTTAGATGGATATCTTCCCCTTCAGCCGGGAAGATCACATAAAAGGAGATTGTAGCATGAGCGATCGTTCCTATAAAAAGGGTACCGTACCCTGCCGCACCTGGCGGATGCTCCTTGCCATGGAGGAGGACCAGTACCTGAAGCGCCCCGCCGTTCCCGGCCGCCGTCCCCCCATCATCCTGCCCGAGGCCCTGCTGAAGAAGGCCCCCGTGGTGGCGGAGACCGCTCCGGCCCCCAAGGCCGCTCCGGCC
>NZ_JACJLC010000260.1 GCF_016901955.1 Pseudoflavonifractor phocaeensis | reverse complement strand
TGCGGTCTGGACAACGTGCGCAAAGCCTGTCTGTTCCCCCGGGACCGCACCCGGCTGGAGCCTTAAACCAAAGCCGTGACCGCACAGCTCTCGGCGCGTAAGCGCCGTCCAAGCATTTTGCCGCAGGCAAAATCTTGGCGCAGGGGCAATTTATTTGCCCCGAGCATGTAAAATCGCTCCGGGGACCCCCACCGGCCGCGCCGGTGGGGAATGCGGTCTGGACAACGTGCGCAAAGCCTGTCTGTTCCCCCGGGACCGCACCCGGCTGGAGCC
>NZ_JACJLC010000259.1 GCF_016901955.1 Pseudoflavonifractor phocaeensis | reverse complement strand
ATATGCGTTTGGTAATGGTTTTTGTTGTTTGCATAAGAACATCTCCTTATATACATTGTTATTTCAAAAACTGTCCCCGTGTTTTCCGTCTGAAGGATTCCGGCCGGAGGAGCGGATACCCCTCCAGCCGGAACACATCGTTCCTGTTTATTTTTCCAAAAACCGCTGCAAGATCGCCGCGGCTTCTGCGCGGGTGGTGGCGCCCTGCGGGTCAAGGACGCCGTCCCCCTTGCCGGAGATGAGCCCCGCGCCGACCGCCCAGGACACGCCCTCCTGCGCCCAG
>NZ_JACJLC010000258.1 GCF_016901955.1 Pseudoflavonifractor phocaeensis | reverse complement strand
GTCGCCCCTACGGGCAGACCTGCGCCGGTTGTGTAGGGGCGGCCTGTGGCCGCCCGGCGTGACGTTTCCCGCCCCGGGACGGGCGGGCGACCACAGGTCGCCCCTACGGGCAGACCTGCGCCGGTTGTGTAGGGGCGGCCTGTGGCCGCCCGGCGTGCCGTTTCCCAAACCAGTACCGGCGGGCGACCGCAGGTCGCCCCTACGGGCAGACCTGCGCCGGTTGTGTAGGGGCGGCCTGTGGCCGCCCGGCGTGACGTTTCCCGCCCCGGGACGGGCGGGCGACCACAGGTCGCCCCTA
>NZ_JACJLC010000257.1 GCF_016901955.1 Pseudoflavonifractor phocaeensis | reverse complement strand
CTGGGCGCAGGAGGGCGTGTCCTGGGCGGTCGGCGCAGGGCTCATCTCCGGCAAGGGCGACGGCGTCCTTGACCCGCAGGGTGCTACCACCCGCGCAGAAGCCGCAGTGATTTTGCAGCGGTTTTTGGAAAAGTAATAAATAATACGCCTTCGCAAACGAAGGCAGAAAGATACAGCGAAAGCCGTTCGCAGGAAGGTTTTACTTTCCTGCGGACGGCTTTTTTCTTTTTTTCGCCGGCTTTTTAATCAGCGTGCGCCCCTCTTGATTTGAGGCTATAAGAAATCTATTCTGAAAAATTTTTA
>NZ_JACJLC010000256.1 GCF_016901955.1 Pseudoflavonifractor phocaeensis | reverse complement strand
AAACCTTGGTTTTGAGACAAAGCTCTGCAAACCCCGCCATCCCTTCACTAAGGGCAAGGTAGAGCGTCTGGTGCGATTTGTGAAAGACAACTTTCTCACCAGCCGGGTATTCTACCATGTTACGGACCTGAACTGGCAGGCGCTGGAATGGTGTAACCGGCAAAATGGTACTTACCACCGGGTGGTGGACGGGGTGCCCCAGCAGATCC
Source organism: Pseudoflavonifractor phocaeensis (assembly GCF_016901955.1). Lineage (GTDB taxonomy): Bacteria > Bacillota > Clostridia > Oscillospirales > Oscillospiraceae > Flavonifractor > Flavonifractor phocaeensis_A. The sequence goes on along the minus strand of NZ_JACJLC010000256.1, from coordinate 99 downwards.
ACGGAGTGGTATGCAGAGAACAGCTGCGCACTCTGCCAGAGACGGAGTCAGTGCGGCTCTATCTCTGCCCGGAGCGCCGGATTTCCTTTGACGGGTTTG
>NZ_JACJLC010000255.1 GCF_016901955.1 Pseudoflavonifractor phocaeensis | reverse complement strand
TGGGGCGAGCTGAACCACTGCACTTACTGATTGCCAAGATAAGTGCGTTGAGCTTGTCCGCACCAAGCGTTTTGCCTCTAGCAAAACCTTGATGCCGGGGCAATTCATTTGCCCCGAGCAGATGAAAAGACCGGGGTCCCCGCCCGGCTTGCCGGGTGGGGCCAAGATCAACGCCTGGACTATGGAGCAGGCCAAGAAGCTGTGGGGCGAGCTGAACCACTGCACTTACTGATTGCCAAGATAAGTGCGTTGAGCTTGTCCGCACCAAGCGTTTTGCCTCTAGCAAAACCTTGATGCCGGGGCAATTCA
>NZ_JACJLC010000254.1 GCF_016901955.1 Pseudoflavonifractor phocaeensis | reverse complement strand
TCCTCGTCCTGCCAGTACCCCGCGATGACCTTCCGGGGCATCCGCAGCCGGGCGGCGATGAACCCGTGCTCCCGGTCGCCGTGGGCGGCCTGGTTCAGGTTCATGAAGTCCATGTCGATCTCCTCGTTGGGGATCTCCCGGTTGTACTGGGTGGCGAAGTGGCAGTAGGGCTTCTGGAGGTTCACAAAGCCGTTGATCCACATCTTGGAGGGGGAGAAGGTGTGGCACCAGGTGATGACGCCCAGACAGTTGTCGTCGTAGTTGGCCTCCTTGACCACGTCGGCGATCTCCTTGTTGGTCTTGGCGGTCACCTT
>NZ_JACJLC010000253.1 GCF_016901955.1 Pseudoflavonifractor phocaeensis | reverse complement strand
GTAAGCGCTCAATAACCACCCGTATACAGTCAAAACCCGGTAGGACTTGCAATCCTACCGGGTTCGTTTATTTGCAATCAGAGGTCTCCAAATATTTACGGCGTTTTACATCAGGGTTCCAGGGCATCAGGCGCTCCAAAATTTCGTGGGGCGGCGTTTTTCCATAATAGGGCAGGCGGCTCAGCACAAGCAGCAGGTATTCATAGGGCTCCACACCATTGGCCTTGGCTGTCTCCACCAACGAATATACAATAGCGCTGGACTCCGCACCCTTGACGCTGTCGCAGAACAGCCAATTCTTTCTGCCCAGCACGA
>NZ_JACJLC010000252.1 GCF_016901955.1 Pseudoflavonifractor phocaeensis | reverse complement strand
TTGACACTCCCCACGGCTAAAGCCGGGGGATTCTCGGTTCGCCCACCACAGCCTGCATCGGCGAGGTCTTACACAGTGTCCCCGAGCGTATGGGTTCGGGCGTGTCCCGCCCTACCGTATGTTTCTGCTACGCCAAGAGGCGCAGTCCTTCATTCAGAATGTTCTTTGCGGCGTTGATGTCCCGATTATGGGCAGCGCCACAGGAGGGGCAAGTCCACTCCCGGACGGACAAATCCTTTGTGCCGGACCACTGAGCGCCACAAACGGAGCACAGTTGGGAGGACGGAAAGAAGCGGTCTACCGTGACTACCTGTTT
>NZ_JACJLC010000251.1 GCF_016901955.1 Pseudoflavonifractor phocaeensis | reverse complement strand
GCGATGGCAGCAGTTCCCGTCGTTCCTCGGGTGACATCTGAGCCAGATCATAGGGGATAGGTGGGTAGCTTGCGACGGATTTGGCAAATTGCTCCGGTGAGAGCATGTCAGGCATAGCGTCCAGGTACGGGTTGCCGCTGCTACCCTCGTAGATGGCCCCGACCGTATGGCCGGGTGGATACCTACTCACTCAATTGCCCCCTCTCTTTAATTTGATCCTGTTTGATTTGCTCTCCGTCGACTTGTCTGATTGGTTCCCGTCTGCTGTCTGCCTGCTCAATAACCGATCGGATGGCCTTCATGGCTGTGATACTTGTAGCAGTCT
>NZ_JACJLC010000026.1 GCF_016901955.1 Pseudoflavonifractor phocaeensis | reverse complement strand
GCCTGCGGCGCGGACGGGCGACAGGCAATCCTGCCCCACTCTGCCCGGAAAGCCGGTGTTTCTCTTGAAATATTACTATGACCTCCACCTTCACTCCTGCCTGTCGCCCTGCGGCAGCGAGGACATGACCCCTGCCAACCTGGCGGCTATGTGCGCCCTGGCGGGGCTGGAGATCGTGGCCCTCACCGACCATAACACCACCGGCAACTGCGCCCCTTTCTGCCGGGCCGCCGCCGGACATGGCCTGCTGGCCCTTGCCGGTATGGAATTGTGCACCCAGGAGGACATCCACGTGGTCTGTCTTTTCCCCAGCCCCGAGGCCGCTCTTCCCTTTGAGGACTATGTCTCCGCCCATCTGCCCCAGATCCCCAACAAGCGCGACCTGTTTGGTCCCCAGATCCGTATGGGGGACGAGGATCAGATCCTGGGGGAGGATGACCGATTCCTGGCAGGCAGTACCGATATTCCCATCTATGAGGTATCCGGACTGGTGGCAGAGTTCGGCGGGGTCGCCGTTCCCGCCCACATCGACCGGCCTTCCTACTCCCTTCTGGGGGTGCTTGGCCTGTGGGACCCCGATCTGAGGTTTGCTACCGCCGAGCTCTCCCACAACTGCCCCCCCGATTTCTCCCAGCGGCCCGACCTGGCTGGCCTGCGGCTTATCACCAGCTCGGACGCCCACTACCTGGAGCAGGTGTGGGGCGCGGAGCACAGCATGGATCTGCCCGATCGCACCCCCCAGGCCGTTCTGGACTGGCTGTCAGGGAAGGTGCCCTGAGCAACTGGTCTGTCAGCTTGACAAACAGCTCTGTTTGTCAAGCTGACACTTTTTTGCCAATTTTAAAAAACCAATCTCTTTTCAGCCCCTTCCTGAGAACAACCACACTTGTTTCCATCTTCCTTCCCACCCCGCTTTCTGCATTTCATTTCATTTTACCTTTTCAGGCCAAAAAATTCTCCTCAGAGGGGGTTAATCAAGCTTTTCCGGCCTTTACAAGAAAAGTTTGATGTGATATACTTTTCACAAAGTTGCCAAGCCGTCTGTCCCTTCCACCGCGGTCTCGTGATCTGCGGAACATGCCGGTGGGCCTGTGGCAGGCGGCTCCCTTTTTCACGTCGGCGGAACGCGCCGGCCAAACCAATCCAGAAAGGAAGGACAAGTTCATGCCAAACTGCAAGACCATTGTTCCTTACCGGGGTACACCGGAGCAGGAAGAACGCCTGCGCCAGGTGATCGCCCAGCACAAGGGACAGCCGGGCGCCACCATGCCTGTACTCCAGGCCGCCCAGGAGATCTTCGGCTACCTCCCTGAAGAGGTACAGATCATCATCGCCGAAGGCCTTGATATCCCCCTGTCTGAGGTGTACGGCGTCGCCTCCTTCTATGCCCAGTTTACCCTGAATCCCAAGGGTAAATACCAGATCTCTGTCTGTCTGGGCACCGCCTGCTATGTCAAGGGTGCCGCCGCTATCCTCAACGCGGTGGAGCAGAAGCTGGGGATCACCCCCGGCACGATCACACCTGACGGCAAGTTCTCCCTGGATTCCTGCCGCTGCGTGGGCGCCTGCGGTCTGGCCCCGGTCATGATGGTTAATAACGACGTATACGGCCGTCTCACCCCTGACCAGGTTGGCCCCATCCTGGATATGTACAAGTAAGAAGCACGCAGGCGTGCGGAGCAGCGCGGATGAACCGTAGCGAGGGCGAGCGCCGGGCTGCTGTGCGGCCCAAAACCAGCCCGAGACGGAGGAATGCCGCGCGTTGCGGAGCCGCCGCAGCGTGACAACGGGAGGTGTCTGATTTGAAAGAAATCGCCCTTCACGCCCTGGACATTGCCCAGAATTCCACCGCGGCCCAGGCCAACCGGCTGGATATCAGCCTGTCAGAGGGTGAGGGACAGATCTCCCTCACCATTGCCGACAACGGCCGGGGCATGAGCCCCCAGTTGCTGGCTCAGGTAAGCGATCCCTTTACCACCACCCGCACCACCCGGAAAATGGGGCTGGGGCTGCCTCTGCTGCGCATGGCGGCCGAGCAGACCGGCGGCGTTATGTCCATCGACAGCACCGAGGGCGTGGGCACCACCGTTACCGCCGTGTTTTCCGCCCAGCACATTGACTGCCCCCCCGTGGGAGATATGGGTACGACGATCACCTTTCTGCTCCAGGGAAATCCCGACCTCCACCTGTGCTACCGCCACACGGTGAACGGGCGGCACTTCCTACTGGACACCGACGAGCTCCACGCCCAACTGGGCCCGGACATCTCTCTGGCGGAGCCCGAGGTCATCCTCTGGATCAGAGACTATTTACAGGAACAGGAACTTCTGTTACGAGAAAACGAGGAGATGAAAACATGAAAAGTCTTGCGGAACTGCAGGCCATTCGTGACCGGATGCGTGGGCAGATCGATCTGCGCGACTCTGGTGACGACCGCATCCGTGTGGTAGTAGGCATGGCTACCTGCGGCATCGCTGCCGGGGCCCGTCCCGTTCTCAACGCTCTGCTGGAAGAGGTCAATAAGCGCAACCTGCAAAACGTCACCGTATCCCAGACCGGCTGTATCGGCGTGTGTCGTCTGGAGCCCATTGTGGAGGTCTATGTGCCCGGCCAGGAGAAGGTCACCTACGTGAAGATGACCCCCGACAAGGTTGCCTCCATCGTCAGCGAGCATCTGGTCAACGGCCGGGTGGTGGAAGAGTACACCATCGGCGCGGCGGAATAAGGGAGGGTGACTGATGAGCTTTATTCGTTCCCACATCCTGGTCTGCACTGGTACCGGCTGCTCTTCCTCCAACAGCGTCAAGATCATTGAGGAATTTGAAAAGCAACTGGTCGCTCAGGGCATGGACAAGGAAGCCAAGGTAGTCCGTACCGGCTGCTTCGGCCTGTGCGCGCTGGGCCCCATCGTCACCATCTATCCCGAGGGCGCCTGCTACACCCACGTCACCGTGGAGGACGTGGAGGAGATCGTCTCCGAGCACATCGTCAAGGGGCGTATTGTCAAGCGTCTGCTAAACAAGGCTGTCGGCGAAGAGGGCCCCGTTACCTCCCTCACCGAGACCCGGTTCTACAAGCACCAGCAGCGCATCGCCCTGCGCAACTGCGGCGTCATCAACCCGGAGAGCATCGACGAGTACATCGCCGTGGACGGCTACGCCGCCCTGGGCAGGATCCTTTCCGAGCAGATCCCGCCCCAGCAGGTCATCGACACCATCAAGGCCTCCGGCCTCCGGGGCCGGGGCGGCGCCGGCTTCTCCACCGGCCTGAAGTGGCAGTTCACCCACGACGCGGTGAGCCCCGACGGGGTCAAGTTCGTCTGCTGCAACGCCGACGAGGGCGACCCGGGCGCCTTCATGGACCGCTCGGTGCTGGAGGGCGACCCCCACACCATCATTGAGGCCATGACCATCGCCGGCTACGCCGTGGGGGCCCACCAGGGCTACATCTACGTCCGGGCGGAGTACCCCATCGCCGTCAAGCGGCTGGAGACCGCCATCGGCCAGGCCAAGGAGTACGGCCTGCTGGGCAAGAACATCTTCGAGTCCGGCTTCGACTTCGACCTGGAGCTGCGGCTGGGGGCCGGCGCCTTCGTCTGCGGCGAGGAGACCGCCCTCATGCGCTCCATCGAGGGCCACCGGGGCGAGCCCAAGACCCGTCCCCCCTTCCCGGCGGTGAAGGGCCTGTTTGACCGGCCCACTCTGCTGAACAACGTGGAGACCTACGCCAATATCACCTGGATCCTCAACCACGGGGCAGAGGCCTTCGCCGCCATCGGCACCGAGAAGAGCAAGGGCACCAAGGTGTTCGCCCTGGGCGGCAAGATCACCAACACCGGCCTGGTGGAGGTGCCCATGGGCACCACCCTGCGCACCGTGGTGGAGGACATCGGCGGCGGCGTCCCCGGCGGCAAGAAGTTCAAGGCCGCCCAGACCGGCGGCCCCTCCGGCGGCTGTATCCCCGCCTCCCTCATTGACACCCCCATCGACTATGAGTCTCTGGCTTCCATTGGCTCCATGATGGGCTCCGGCGGTCTCATCGTCATGGACGAGGACAACTGCATGGTGGACATCGCCAAGTTCTACCTGGAGTTCATCGTGGACGAGTCCTGCGGCAAGTGCGCCCCCTGCCGAATCGGCACCAAGCGGCTGCTGGGACTTCTGACCAAGATCACCGAGGGCAACGGCGAGCCGGAGGACCTGGATACCATTGAGGAGCTGTGCAACCACATCAAGCAGTCCGCCCTGTGCGGTCTGGGCCAGACCGCCCCCAACCCGGTGCTCTCCACCCTGAAGCACTTCCGGGAGGAGTACGAGGCCCACATCTACGAGAAGCGCTGCCCCGCCGGCGTGTGTAAGGCCCTGATCCAGTACGTGGTGGATCCCACCAAGTGTAAGGGCTGTACCCGCTGCGCCCAGGGCTGTCCCACCGGCGCCATCTCCGGCGCGGTGCGGGCCCCCCATATCATCAACCAGTCCAAGTGCATCAAGTGCGGCGCGTGTATGGACCACTGCCGCTTTGACGCCATCAGCAAGCAGTAAGGGAGGGAACGGACATGGACGAAAAGATGGTATCTCTGCGCATCAACAACATCCCCGTCACCGTTCCCGCCGGAACTACGGTGCTGGAGGCCGCCCGCAACGCGGGCATCAAGATCCCCTCGCTGTGCTTCCTGAAGGACATCAACGAGATCGGCGCCTGCCGCATCTGCGTGGTGGAGGTGAAGGGGGCCAAGAGCCTGGTGGCCTCCTGCGTCTACCCCGTGGCCGAGGGCATGGAGGTGTTTACCAACACCGACCGGGTCCGCAAGTCCCGCCAGCTCACTCTGGAGCTCATTCTGTCCAATCACCGGATGGACTGCCTCACCTGCGCCCGCAACTCCCACTGCGAGCTGCGCCAGCTGGCCGCCGACCTGGGCATTGACGCCGTGCGGTACGCCAGCGACAATATGTATCCTCAGATCGAGGAATCCGCCCCCCACCTGGTGCGGGACAATTCCAAGTGTGTGCTCTGCCGCCGGTGCACCGCCGTATGCCGGGCCACCCAGGAGGTAGGCGTCATCGGTACCAACGACCGGGGCTTTGCAACCCACATCGGCTGCGCCTTTGACCGGGACCTGAACGAGGTGGACTGCGTCTCCTGCGGCCAGTGCATCGTGGCCTGCCCCACCGGCGCCCTGTCCGAGAAGGACGACACCGGCAAGGTGCTGGCCGCCCTGGCCGACCCCACCAAGCACGTGGTGGTGGGCCCCGCCCCCTCCGTCCGGGTGACCCTGGGCGAGTGCTTCGGCCTGCCCATCGGCACCAACGTGGAGGGCCAGATGGTCACCGCCCTGCGCCGGCTGGGCTTTGACAAGGTGTTCGACGTGGACACCGCCGCCGACTTCACCATCATGGAGGAGGGCACCGAGTTCCTGCACCGCCTGAAGGAAGGGGGCACCCTGCCCCTCATCACCTCCTGTTCCCCCGGCTGGATCCGGTACATGGAGCAGCACGCCCCCGACATGATCCGCAATGTATCTACCTGTAAGTCGCCTCAGCAGATGTTCGGCGCCCTGGTGAAGACCTACTACGCCGAGCAGATGGGCATTGATCCCCAGGATATCTTCGTGGTATCCATCATGCCCTGCACCGCCAAGAAATATGAGGTTCGCCGGGAGGAGCAGCGGCTGCCCAACGGCTGTATGCCGGTGGACGTGTCCCTCACCACCCGGGAGCTGGGCCGCATGATCACCCAGGCCGGTATGCTCTTCGACCACCTGCCCGAGGGCCAGTTTGACGAGATGCTGGGCATCTCCACCGGCGCCGCCACCATTTTCGGCGCCTCCGGCGGCGTGATGGAGGCCGCCCTGCGCACCGTGGTGGAGCAGCTCACCGGCGAGGGCATGGCTCCCCTGGAGTACCATGAGGTCCGGGGCATGAAGGGGGTCAAGGAGGCCACCTATACCCTGCCCAACCGCACGGTGCGGGTGTGCGTGGCCTCCGGCCTGCACAACGTGAAGCTGGTGCTGGACGGCATCCGGGACGGCTCCATGCAGTACGACTTCGTAGAGTTTATGGCCTGCCCCGGCGGCTGCATCAACGGCGGCGGCCAGCCCCTCCAGCACGCCGACGTGCGCAACTTCACCGACCTGAAGGCCCTCCGTGCCGCTGCCCTGTATAAGCAGGACGAGGACATGGAGTACCGCCGCAGTCACGAGAACCCGGTGGTACAGACCGTCTACCGGACCTACCTGGGCGAGCCCGGCGGTCCCAAGGCCCACGCCCTGCTCCACTGCTCCTATATCAAGCAGAAGCGTTACCGGGTATAATATTGATCGAGGGCGCTGCAAATTCGCATTTTGCAGCGCCCTCGTTTTTGCTTCATAGAGGCATCGAACGGCCCCATGGCGCCCCCTGTCCCTATCGCCATCGGGTTACCGTGACATTTCCTGCATGATTTCCTTTCCTGTACAAACTACGCCCCGCCTGGCAAACAGTACGGCATACTGTTCGCCAAACGGGGCGTAGTTTGATTTTATTGGTTCTTTCCATAAAAGCGCCACAATTGAACTTCGGCTATACGCCAGGTCTTGGCTCAACCCCGGAAAACCAGGTCGGCCTCCATCTTGATAAGGGCAAAGACGCAGTAGTTGATAATGTCATACAATTGGGCCATAATGCCCTCCGAAACGGTGCACCTTCCCTTGTTGCGCAGAATCTTTCTGATTCGATACACCCGGATGATAACCTGATCCGTCATAGAGGTCAGGGACATACTCTTCCAGGCATCTCCATAGTCTGTGTTCTTTTTGATCAGCAAATCCCGGACCCTGGCCATCTGCGTCTGATAGGCGCTGAACAGCACCGCCTCGTCCACCTCATCCAGCTTCTCCAGGTTTTCGGCAATGTCGTCACCGCTGGGCAGGCCTGCCACCCCATCCAGCTTGATCAGGAACATAACACAGTAATTGATGATGCCCACATACTCCACGTCCCTGCCCTCGGGAATACAGGCCTGATCCTCATGTTCCTCCAGCGTACGGATACGCTTAGCCTTCCGCCAAATTTCATCGTTCAGGGACTGGAATCGATATAAAAACCATGTGGGACCATAGTCGGCGTTCTTGCCCTTGAACAGCTGGAAGCAGTAATCCCGAATATGATCAAATTGCCGCAGCAGCTGGCTCTCCGTATCAGCCTTGACCAACGCTCACCGCTCCTTCCCTAATTCTTCATCACTCACCCAGGCTTGAAAAAAATCGGAGCAAGCCTGCAGGCTTGCTCCGACGATGGTGCCGGTGGTGGGACTCGAACCCACACAGTGTCGCCACCGGCGGATTTTGAATCCGCTGCGTCTACCATTCCACCACACCGGCACAATATGGCCGAAAAACATTATACACGATAATAGATCGGTTTGCAAGCCCTACTTACCGGTCTTCCTGGTCCCGGCAAAACTCCACAAAACCCAGCAGGCAATTTTTCCGGACAGGACCGGGCACTGCAGAAGTTTATCCACAGAAAAACTCGATTGGTGTTGCATATCCTCCGGCAACCGTTTATAATTTTTATACAGTATACCCTTCTTTGTGCGGGTCTATTTTCCATAAGAACCAACTTGCTACAAGAAGGCCAGATGCTTTCAGGGGTGGTCCCGGCACTGCCCGAAGATGGATATTTCCGGGCTGCGGCATATTGGCCGACCTGACAGTCTGTGATTACTGGGGGAAACTAGGGAGGTTATCATATGGATATCAACAAATCTGTGGAAGGTAAAACTCTGACCATCGCTCTGACCGGCCGGCTGGACACCACCACCGCGCCTCAATTGGAAGCTGAACTCCGGGATTCTCTGGCGGGCATCAACAGCCTGGTCCTGGATTTTAAGGCCCTGGAATACCTGTCCTCCGCCGGCCTCCGGGTGATCCTTACCGCTCAAAAAACCATGAACCGCCAGGGCACCATGGTCATTCGCAATGTGAATGAGACGATCATGGAGGTCTTTGAGGTCACTGGCTTCTCGGATATCCTGACCATCGAATAGCCTCGATTCTCCCAAGGCCACGCACCCCGCTCCGGGATCAATACGATATCCCTGTTCGGACAAGTGTGCGCAGCGCTGAAAAGACGGAAGGGATCGCCCCAGCGCGTTCTCCCTTCACGCAATAAGGAAGGGTCAAAGCTATGCAACTCAAATTATCTCTACAGGAAACTGTATTTGTACGGAAGTCCTTTTACCGCTTTTTTCTGCCCAGCCTGCTCTCCTGTCTGGGAATCGCCGCCGGAGGACTGGCCGACTGTATCTTTGTTGGCAACACCATCGGCCCGGTGGGCATGACCGCCATCAGCATCGGGCAACCCGTTTACATGCTGTTCAATACCATCAGTTGCTCGTTGTCTATCGGCGGCTCCATCCACTACGCAAACGCCCTCAGCGAAGGCAAGCAAGACGAAGGTAATCGCATTTTTTCCAATGTGCTGTGCACCGATCTGCTGCTGAACATCCTCATCTGCGCGCTAGGCCTCATCTTCCTGCCGCAGGTCCTCACCTTCCTAGGAGCCGGAACTCCGGGCACAGAGGTTTGGGATAATTGCGAGGCTCTGGTACGGGCGCAGCTTACCTTGGTACCTATTATGTTCTGTCAGGGACCATTTTACTATTTTGTCAACTGTGACAACAATCCCAAGCTGGCCGCCGCCGCCTTCGTCACCAGCAACACCCTGGACATTGTGTTCAACTATGTCTTTGTGGTGCTGATGGATATGGGCGTGGCCGGCTCCGTATACTCCACCGCTCTGGGCGCCTCCGTGATGATTCTTATCAGTCTTACCCACTTCATCAAAAAGCGGGGCTGCCTCCGGTTCCGTTGGTGCAAGTATCAGTTCTCCACGGTGTTTACTTCCTTTAAGACCGGCTTTGCTACCTCGGTACAGTACGTATACCAATTCATCACCATCCTGGTGTGCAACCGCCTGCTCATGAACATCAGCGGTGAGCTGGGTGTGGCGGTATTCGGTATCGTATTCAACGTGGCCCTGGTGGCTGCCTCCGCCTACGACGCCATCAGCATGGCCCTTCAGCCCATGGTAAGCACCTTCCTGGGGGAACACAATCGGCTCAATATCCGATACACCCTCCGTCAATCCTTCAAGGCCGCCTTCGTGATCATCGTTTTGCTGATGGCCTTGTTGCTCGGTATCCCCCAATGGGTATGCTTCGCCTTTGGTCTGCGCACCGCCGAGGAAATGGCCATGGGCGTTACCGCCATTCGCATCTATGCCCTATGCGTTCTTCCCTCCGGGATCAATATGGTGCTTACATACTACTATCAAGCCCTAAACCGGGAGTTTACCAGCTATCTGCTCTTTACGCTCCGCTCCTTTGTTTTCTACCTGCTGTTCAGCTTTCTTCTCAGCGTGGGCGGCGTGGATGTGTTCTGGTGGGTTTACCCCTGCACTGAAACCGCCACATTGGCGGCCATATGGATCTACAACCATCGCAAGGGCACCTGGACCTACCTGGATAAGGACGACAACCAGGTATTCAGCGCCTTTCTGGACAGCGAAAACGCTGATTTGGGCGCAATGGGTCAGGCCGTATCCACTTATATGGAAAGCATCGAGGCAAGCCCCACCCAGAGTTATTTTGCCGCCATCGCAGTGGAAGAGATTTGTGGGGTAATCCTCAGCAAGGCTTTTTCCACCAGCCGGGGGTATATCCAGTTTACCATTGTCCCCCACGAGGACGGCACCGTCACCCTTCATCTGCGGGATAGCGCCAAAGCCTTCAACCCCTTTGATATGAACACCGACGATATCAGCCTGGAGGACGGGACCGGGCTGGACGCCATCGGCGTCAAAATGATCAAGAGCAAGGCCAAGGAATTTTTCTATCGCCGGTATGCCGGCTTCAATACGCTGGTGGTACGGGTCTGACAGGAGTACTGCCGGTACCCCTGGCCTTGGAGCCAGGTTGAGGGAAGGAGATTGATTCCTATGAAATCAAAAGTGAGATTCTCCCTTGGGAAAAAGCTCACCGCCATGATCGTCATCCTCAGCGTGGCCCTGAGCCTGGTGTCCATCGCGGTGAGTTACCGGATTTTTAGCACCACCATGAACAATTATTACACTCAGTTGGGCACTAACCTGGTCCGCACCCTGGCCAGCCAGTTGGATCCCACCGATCTGGATCGCTATTTTGAGACCCAGGAGATGGACGACTCCTACTACCAAACACAGAATTTCATTCGGGATATGGTGGAAAACAACAACGTGGAATACCTCTACGTGGTTCGACCCAACGGCGACGGCGTCACCTTCCTGTTCGACTCCGACATGGACCTGGATGCCGGGGGCACCTACAGCGACGGCGGCTACTGCGCGCTGGGTACCTTTACCGGCCTTGGCGGTGAGTTTGCCGCTAACCTGGATAATCTTCTGGCCGGTCGGCCGGTAGACCCCATTATCCAGCATGATCCCAGTTACGGCTGGCTGATGACCGCTATGACCCCGGTGCTCCACGAGGACGGTACCATGGCGGGTTATGTGATGGCGGACATCAGCATGAACGATGTCATGAATACCCAGCAGACCTTCCTGTTGGCGCTGGGCACCCTGTTGGTGGCCCTCACGGTGATCTTTATCGCTCTCTTCCTCACTATCCTGCGGCGGAAGGTGATCAAGCCCATAGATCAGCTCACCCAAGCCACCGGCGCCTTTATCCAGAACAATCAGGATGAACTGGCCACTGGTACCGCCTTGGTAAATGTACCGGACATCAAGACCGGCGATGAGGTGGAACTGCTGGCTAACTCCTTCCGGAAGATGGAGGAGGACATGATCTCCTACATCCGCAGCTTTATGGAGATCACGGCAGAGAAGGAGCGCATCGGCGCTGAGCTCAACGTAGCCACCCAGATCCAGGCGGATATGCTGCCCCGGATCTTCCCCGCCTTCCCCGAGCGGGCTGAGTTTGACATCTACGCCAGCATGACCCCCGCCAAAGAGGTGGGCGGCGACTTCTATGACTTCTTCCTGGTGGACGAGGATCATCTGGCCCTGGTCATCGCCGATGTGTCTGGCAAGGGCGTCCCGGCGGCTCTCTTCATGGTCATCACAAAGACCCTGCTGAAAAACTCCGCCCAAACCGGCCTCTCCCCCAAGGATGTACTGCAAAAGGTTAATAACCAGCTGTGTGAGAACAACGAGGCCGAGATGTTCGTCACCGTGTGGCTGGGCATTTATGAGATCTCCACCGGAAAACTCATCGCCGCCAACGCCGGCCACGAGTATCCCGCGATCTACCGGGCGGAGGATAACACCTTCACACTGCTGAAGGATAAGCATGGCTTCGTGCTGGCCGGTATGGAGAATTCCCGGTATCGGGAGTATGAGCTCCAGCTCAATCCTGGAGACACCATTTTTGTCTACACCGACGGCGTGGCCGAGGCCACCAATATAAACGAGGTCCTGTATGGTACCGACCGGATGCTGGATGCCCTCAACCGCAATCCCGGCGGCAGCCCCACTCAGCTGCTCCAGCTGGTAGGTGAGGACATCACCGCCTTCGTGAATGAGGCTCCCCAGTTTGACGACATCACCATGCTGGCCCTGAAGGTCAGGGGTGAGAGCGGTACCAGTCAGAAGCTCCAGGTGGAGCCTACCCTGGAGAGCCAGCCTCTGGTGTGCGACTTCCTGGAAGCCCTGCTCTCCCGGTATCAGGTACCTGAGAAGGTCATCTTCCAGGTCAACGTAGCCGCCGATGAAATCTTCTCCAACATCGCCCAGTACAGCGGAGCCACTACCGCCTCGGTGGGCTGCGAGATCATCGGCAACCGGATCATCATCCGTTTCCTGGACGATGGTATCCCTTACGACCCCACCGATCATCCCGATCCTGATGTGACCCTGCCGGTGCAGGACCGCTCCATTGGCGGGCTTGGCATCTACATGGTTAAAAACAGCATGGACCGGATGACCTATGAGCACGCCAACGGCTTTAACTCCCTGACCCTGGAAAAGACCTGGTAAGCATATTCCCCGCGCCGTATCACGCGGCTTACAGGCACGGTTCGTGGAACCCGCCTGTAAGCCGCGCTTTTTATGGCCCTGATTTCTGGTTTTGGTCCGCCGCAACCACAGGTTGCGGAAATTCCAAGCGGACTTTCTGGTCTGCTCCAGCTGAATTTGTTACACTGATCCCATCTGGTACCACAGAATAGGAAGGAAGGAGATGGAGTATGACATTAGGAGAACAGATTCAGGCCTGCCGCAAATGACTTCCCTGCTACTGATACCCATCATCGCCCAGATTGTGGTGGGCGCGGCCCTGGTGGCTCTGGGCGTCACTATCCTGGTGGTAGGCCGCCGGCGGTGGCGGCGGCGCGCCTCAGGCAAAGGCAACCACTGAACCGACAAAAAACGAGGTCAAGTCCGAATGGACTTGACCTCGTTTTCCAATTGGGTTATTTCCGCCGTGGCTCAGGCCAGCTGGGCCTTGGCCATCTCGGTGAGGGCGGTGAAAGCGGCCTTATCGTTGACGGCCAGCTCAGCCAGCATCTTGCGGTTGATCTCCACGCCAGCCTTCTTCAGGCCGTTCATGAAGGTGGAGTAGTTCATGCCGTTCATCTTGCAGGCGGCGGAGATGCGGGTGATCCACAGGGAGCGGAAGTCACGCTTCTTCAGCCGGCGGCCGGTGTAAGCATAGGTCAGGGACTTCATGACCTGCTCGTTGGCCATCTTGAAATGCTTGCTCTTGGCACCCCAGTAGCCCTTGGCCAGCTTCAGGATCTTATTTCTTCTCTTGCGCGTCATCATCGCGCCTTTGACTCTTGCCATTGTAAAAAGCCTCCTATATTAAGGTAAAGTAGGTTATCTTATTTGTAGGGGATCATGCGCTTGATGGCGGGCTCGTTGGTCTTGTCCGCGTAAGCGCCAGCACGGAGGCCTCTCTTGCGCTTGGTGTCCTTGCCGTGACCGTTGAGCAGGTGAGACTTGAACGCGTGGGCGCGCTTCACCTTCCCGGACTTGGTCAGGTTGAATCTCTTCTTGGCGCCGGAGTGAGTTTTCAGTTTAGGCATGGTGGTTAACTCCTTTGTCTTTGGATTTCAGGAATGGGTCAGGACTTTTTGTTGTCCTTGGCTACCTTGGGGGAGAGGAACATGGACATGTGCCGTCCGTCCAGCTTGGGGTCCTTATCCAACGCGGCCACCTCGCTGCACTGTTCCGCAAACTTGAGCAGCAGGCCCTTGCCGATGTCGGTGTGGGCCATCTCGCGGCCGCGGAAGCGGACGGTGACCTTCACCCGATTGCCCTGGGCCAGGAACTTCTGGGCGTTGCGGAGCTTGACGTTGAAATCGTTCACGTCAATGCCCGGCGACATGCGGACTTCCTTGATCTCCACCACATGCTGGTTCTTGCGCGCCTCTTTCTCCCGCTTGGTCTGCTCGAACTTGTACTTGCCGTAGTCCATGAGCTTGCACACCGGAGGAACGGCGTTGGGAGAGATCTTCACCAGGTCCAGGTTCTGCTCGACGGCGCGCTCCAGCGCCTCCCGGGCGGACATGATCCCCAGCTGCTCGCCGCTGTCGGAGACCAACCGAACCTCCTTGTCGCGGATCTCTTCGTTGATCTGATGACCCTGTTTGCTGATACGAAAGCACCTCCAATACGATTGCATACAAAAACGCGGTTACCAGTCCGGTACCCGCGCCACAACAGAACAGCAGCGCCGAACACACGGCGCGCCGCTGACCATGTTGACCTCTTCGCTGCTGCTGGAGGTGAGGAGGGGGTACCATCCTGCTTTGTTGTACCGTAGTATTATAGCAAACCCGCCGCCCCCTGTCAAGAGGAAAAACCGCTTTTTCTTCGGGCATTCCTGTGGTATAATAGTGTCCATTCCACAGACGATGAGAAAGGAGGCCCGGCCGTGCGCGTTATCATCTCCCCCGCCAAAAAGATGCGGGTGGACACCGACAGCTTTGCCGTCCGGGCCCTGCCCGCCTTTCTGCCGGAAGCCCGGCGGCTGCTGGTCGCCCTGACAGCCATGGACGGCCCCAGCCTGAAGCGGCTGTGGAAGTGCAACGACGCCATCACCGCCCTCAACCTGGACCGGCTGGCCCACATGGAGCTGGAACGGGACCTGACCCCCGCCCTGCTGTCCTACCAGGGCATCCAGTACCAGTACATGGCCCCCGGGGTGTTCAGCCGGAACCAGCTGGAGTACGTTCAGGAACACCTGCGGATTCTCTCCGGGTTCTACGGCCTGCTGCGACCCTTTGACGGGGTCACTCCCTACCGGCTGGAGATGGCCGCCTCTCTTTCCGTGGACGGCCATAAGGACCTGTACGCCTTCTGGGGGGACAGGCTGGCCGCCGCCCTGGCCACCGAAACCGGCCTGGTGGTCAACCTGGCCTCCAAGGAGTACAGCAGGGCGGTCTCCCCCCACCTTCCCCCTGCCGTCCGTTTCCTCACCTGCACCTTTGGGGAACTGATTGGAGACAAGGTGGTGGAGAAGGGCACCATGTGCAAAATGGCCCGGGGGCAGATGGTCCGCTGGATGGCGGAGCATGACGCGGCCGGAGCCGAGGAGCTGCAAGCCTTCGCCGACCTGGGCTACCGCTTTGATCCCCAGCGCTCCACCCCGGAGCACTACGTATTTTTAAAGGAGGATTCCTGACATGCTGGAAGCCGGAACCAAAGCCCCTGATTTTACCCTGCCTGACAAGGAGGGCAACCCTGTTACCCTGTCTAGTTTTTTGGGCAAGCGGGTGGTGGTCTACTTCTATCCCCGGGACAACACCCCCGGCTGCACCCGCCAGGCCAACGCCTACGCCGCCGCCTACCAGGAGTTCAACGACCTGGACACGGTGGTCATCGGCATCAGCAAGGACTCGGTGGCCTCCCACCAGAAGTTTGCCCAGAAATATGAGCTGCCCTTCCTGCTGCTGTCCGACCCGGAGCTGTCCGCCATCCAGGCCTATGGGGTTTGGCAGGAGAAGAAAAACTACGGCAAGGTGTCCATGGGGGTGGTGCGCTCCACCTTCATCATCGGCCCCGACGGGGTCATCGAAAAGGTGATGCCCAAGGTGAAGCCGGACGCCAATGCCGCCGACGTGCTGGCCTATTTGAAGGGCTGAACCTGCCAAATTGCTATGAGAAGGGGCTGTTGCAATCCGCAACAGCCCCTTTTTGTCATCCTGAGCGTCAGCGAAGGATCTTTCCGGCGGAGTTGTCCGCCGCAGAAAGATTCTTCGCCCCTTTGGGGCTCAGAATGACAGCTTGATTCTATTTTGCAACAGTCCCTTTTGTCTGTTTATACACGGGTCCAGGTGGTCCCTTCCTTGCTGTCCTTGATCTCCACGCCCATCTCCCTGAGCTGGTCCCGGATGGCGTCGGCGGTGGCCCAGTCCTTGGCGCGCTTGGCTTCCAGGCGCCTGGCGATGAGGGACTCGATCTCCTCGGCCCCCTCCACCGGGGCGGCGGCCTTCTCCCGGAGGGCGGCGGCCTTCTCCAGCAGGCTCAGGCCCAGCACGGTGTCAAAGCTGCCGATGACCGCCCGCTTGGTGGCGTCGTTCACGTCGGCCTTGAGCACGTCGTACAGGGCGGTGATGCCCAGGGAGGTGTTCAGGTCGTTGCCCACCGCCTCGATGAAGGCGGCCTTGTACCGGGCGGCGGCCTCCTCGTCCACCGGGGCGGGGTCGTCGGACAGGGCGGCCACCCGGGCCACCAGCTTGTCGTAGGCCGCTTTCGCGTTGTCCAGGTTCTCCCAGGTAAACACCAGGCCCTTGCGGTAGTGGGACTGGAGGCAGAAGAACCGGTAGATCAGGGGATCGTACCCTTTCTCCTCCAGCAGGGAGACGGTGAGGAACTCCCCCTTGGACTTGCTCATCTTGCCGGAGTTGGTGTTCAGGTGGTGGACGTGCATCCAGTACTTGCACCAGGGATGGCCCAGGTAGGACTCGGACTGGGCGATCTCGTTGGTGTGGTGGGGGAAGGCGTTGTCGATGCCGCCGCAGTGGAGGTCCAGGTACTCCCCGTTGTACTTCATGGAGATGCAGGAGCACTCGATGTGCCAGCCGGGATAGCCCACTCCCCAGGGGGAGTCCCACTTCAGGGCCTGGTCCTCAAACTTGGACTTGGTGAACCACAGCACAAAGTCGTTCTTGTTGCGCTTGTTGGTGTCCTCCTCCACGCCCTCCCGGACGCCCACCGCCAGGTCCTCCTCGTCATGGTCGTTGAACACATAGTACTTGCCCAGCCTGGAGGTGTCAAAGTACACATTGCCCCCGGCCAGATAGGCATAGCCGGTGTCCAGCAGCCTGGTGATGACCTTGATATAGTCGTCAATCATGCCGGTGGCGGGCTGCACCGCGTCGGGATACTTGATGTTCAGCTTTTGGCAGTCGGCAAAAAAGGCGTCGGTGTAGAACTGGGCGATCTCCATGACGCTCTTGTGCTCCCGCTTGGCCCCCTTGACCATCTTATCCTCGCCGGTGTCGGCGTCGGAGGCCAGGTGGCCCACGTCGGTGATATTCATCACCCGGTTCACCTGATAGCCCTCATAGCGGAGGTACTTCTCCAGCACATCCTCCATGATATAGCTGCGCAGGTTGCCGATGTGGGCAAAGTGGTACACCGTGGGGCCGCAGGTATACATCTCTACCTTGCCGGGGGTATGGGGCACGAACTCCTCTTTGGTGTGGGTGGCGGAATTATACAGTTTCATGCTCTGTCGCTCCTTATTGATTTTGGCTTCTGGCCTGTTCATCCATCAGCTGCTCCAGCCACTCCAGGCGGGAGCTGATGGCCTGCAATTCTTTCTGCACCGGGTCGGTGACGTGGATCTGATCCACCGAGGAGGCGTAATCCACCTTCTCCCCGGCGATGCGCACCACCCGGGCGGGCACGCCCACGGCGGTGGCGTTGGGGGGGATCTCGGTGAGCACCACCGCGTTAGCGGCGATGCGGGAGTTGTCCCCCACCTTGAAGGGACCCAGCACCTTGGCCCCGGTGGACACCATCACGTTGTTGCCCAGGGTGGGGTGGCGCTTGCCGTGGTCCTTGCCGGTGCCTCCCAGAGTCACCCCGTGGTAGATCAGGCAGTCGTCCCCGATCTCGGCGGTCTCGCCGATGACGATGCCCATGCCGTGGTCGATGACAAACCGCCGGCCTATCTTGGCCCCGGGGTGGATCTCGATGCCGGTCCAGAACCGGCTCCACTGGCTGACGAACCGGGCCAGGAATTTCAGCTTGTGCCGGTAGAGGAAATGGGCCGCCCGGTGGTAAATGATGGCGTGTACGCCGGGGTAAAGCAAAAAGATCTCCAGGCGGCTCCGGGCCGCCGGGTCCCGGGCCTGGTAGGCCCGCAAAGTCTCGCCAAGTCTGGTCAGGGTCAACACCTCCAAAAGAAAAACGCCTCTTATGCCCAGGGGGCATAAGAGGCGATCAGCTCGCGGTTCCACTCTCATTTCTCACTCAATGGCCGATGACGAGGCCAGCCGGGGGGCGTCCACATCCCCCTCGCTCCCGGACGCACGTTCTCCAGTTACCCCCTGGGCGCGCTCTCAGCCGGTGACGCTCCCTCTCTGGCGGGTACTCGCTGGGTACTCTTTCCGATCCACGCGATATTCACCTATGGAACATTATACTATCACGATAGGAATTGTGTGTCAAGTTCTCCGGGGACTTCCTCACCAAAAAAGAGGATCATCCTCCGGCAGCTGGGAGAAATAGCGGTACAGGAAGGTAACGATTTCCCCCCTGGAACAGACCTTATAGGGGGAGAAGGTGGTTGAAGAGGTGCCGGTGGTCACCCCCGCGTCTACCGCCCAGGAGACCGCCTGCGCCAAGAAGAAATCATCCACGTCGGTAAAGGATGTTGTAACGCTCCCCTCAGGACAGCCCGCCACGCACCAGATATAATAGACCGCCTCCAGACGGGTACAGGGCTGGTTGGGATCCATCCCCGGATCTCCCGTCATGTAGCTGTAGTAGGCCCAGCGCAGGGGCTCGTAATAATATTGCTCTGGGGTAATGACCGGGTTGGTAAAGGGGTTCCCGCTGCCCAAGGGCTCCGGCTTGCCGGCGGCCCGCCAGAGAAAGGTCAGGATCTCGGCCTGGCTGCACTTCCGGTCCGGGCTGAAGGTGGTGGAGGAAGTTCCGGTGGTCACCCCCTGGGCCACCGCCCAGATGACGCTCTGGAAGAAGTAGTCGGACTGCGCTACGTCGGAAAAAGCGGACCAGTAGGCTATTCCCTGGGGAACAGGGCCCTGGGCGGTCTGTACCCACAGGAACAGCTCATCTCCGCCCTGGGCGGCCACATAGTCATTGAGCCGACGCAGCAGGGTGCCGTCGGTCAGACTGGCCTGGGTGAGCCGCTGCCCCGTCTGAGACCCCACTTCGGCCCCCTCCCCCACGAAGTAGAGGGACAGGTCCTCCCGCTGGGAAAAGGTAGCCTGAGGGCCGGAGGACTGAATGGATACCCTCCCGGTGGTCCAGCAGTTTTCATATTTGTTGCTGTAGAAGTAGCCGGGCAGGTAATCCCCGTCGATTCCTCCCGCGCTGACCTGGTCGTCGGGCATGGATACCGAGATGTCGCCTATGTGGTAGCAGTTGCGCACCTTGACGGAGCTGTTCACCGAGCCGCAGACGCCTCCCACGCTGATCTGCCCGGGCTCCTTCAGTGCGGAGGGCTGGACGGCCACCGTGATGGTGCCCCGGCTGCCGCTGTTGCGCAGCTCGGTCTCGTTGAAGCTCAAAAAGCCCACAACGCCTCCCATGATGATCCCGCAGCCGGGCACCAGACCGGTGGCCGTAATGTCGCCGGTATAGGTGCAGCCGTCCATACGCCCCCCCAGGTAGCCCGCCACACCGCCGACCTCATAGTAGCCAAAGTTCTCCGCACCGTACTCAGTACACTCGGCGGTGATGTCCACTGTGGCGCTGGAGTTGAGCACAGCTCCCTCTTCCACCCGGGCCACCAGGCCCCCGATATACATGATGTCGATCGCCCGCAGCCGACCTTCCGTATGGCAGTTTTCCACCGTGCCGAAGGACAGCCTGGCCAGGGGCGCCGAACCGGTAACATTCACCTCCGCCAGGGTCAGGTCCCGGACGCTCCCTTCCCCGGAGATGGTATTAAACAGGCTGCCGCCATGAAGGCCGGTGATGGTATGGCCGTTGCCGTCAAAGGTACCGCTGTAGCCGTCCGAATCCCAGCTTCCACCCATGGGGTTCCAGACACCTTCCATGGTCAGGTCGATATCGGCCACCAGCTTACCGTCTGTCCCCCGGTCCACCGCCACCTGTTGGGCAAAGAGTTTCAGATCCTCGGCCGTGGCGATCTCCATTACGGTTCCGGACTGATAGGCCGCCGCCGGGGAGGTCTGTCGACTGGCGGCGGCTGCTCCTCCCGGAAGCAGCAGGCACAGGCAGAGTACCAGAGCCAACATGTGTTCCAACGTCCGTTTTTTCATAGGGCTCACCCTTCCATTTCGTTTCTATTTCAGGGAAACGCGGGGAAATGGGCCAGTCTCGCTTCCGCTTTTCGGCAGGAATCACAGGTGTTCGGTGTCCAAAACGTCCTTGTTCCGGATAAAATACTCCGACCCGGAGTAGACCGTGGTAATCAGGATCACCACTACACACACCAGATCCAGAGTCTGATGCTGAAAGGCCAGCATCAGGCAGATACACACCATGGTGGAGGCGGTCTTGATCTTGCCCGACCAACCGGCGGCAATGACCCGACCATGCTCCACGGCAATGAGCCGCAGGCCGGTGACAGCGAACTCCCGCAGGATGACGATAAGCAGCACCCAGGCGGGGAACCGGCCACACTCGGTGAACCACAGCAGGGCGGACATGACCAGCACCTTGTCCGCCAGGGGGTCCATCAGCTTGCCAAAGTCAGTGACCATGTTCCGGTGGCGGGCAATGTAGCCGTCCACAAAATCGGTGAGGCTGGCCAGGATGAAGATGGCCAGTGCCACCCACATATGATAGGGGAAACCCGCATAGAGCACGATGAGAAACACCGGGATGAGCAGCACCCGGAGCATGGTCAGCTTATTGGCGGTATTCACAACGTCGTCACTCCTCTATCTCCCCGGTCAGATCCCCATCGCTGGTGCCGGTGATCCGTACGTTCACAAAGGTCCCGGCGGGCACCACGCCCCCGGCGGTAAAGTACACCTTCCCATCCACGTCGGGGGAATCGGCATAGGAACGGCCTACAAAACAGCCCATGTCCGGGTCAAAGCCCTCGCATAGCACCTCCAGGGTCTCTCCCAGCCGGCTCTCGTTCCAGCCGTCCATCACCCGGCTCTGGAGCTCCACCAACAGCTCCACCCGCCGCTTGGCGGTATCGGGGTCCACCTGATCCGGCATGGCGGCGGCGGGGGTTCCCTCCTCAGGGGAGAACTGGAAGATCCCCGCCCGCTCAATACGGCTCTCACGCAGGAAATCGCACAGCTCCTCAAACTCCTCCTCGGTCTCCCCGGGCAGACCGCAGATCAGGGAGGTGCGCAGCACCAGACCGGGCAGCCGCTGCCGCAGCTTGTCCAGCAGGGCTACGATCTCCGCCTTGGTGGAGCGGCGGTTCATAGCCTTCAGGATACGGTCGTTGATGTGCTGGAGAGGGATGTCGATATAGTTGAGGATCTTGTGTTCTCCGGCAATGACGTCAATGAGGTCGTCGTCCAACTCGTCGGGGTACAGGTAGTGCAGGCGCACCCAGTGGAAGGGCAGCTTGCACAGCTCTTTGAGCAGCTCCCCCAGCATCCGCTTGTGGTACAGGTCGGTGCCGTAGCGGGTAATATCCTGAGCGATGACGATGAGCTCCTTTACCCCGTCATCAGCCAGCTTTTGGGCCTCGGCCAACAGGGACTCCATGGTGCGACTGCGGTAGCGGCCCCGGAGAGAGGGGATGACGCAGTAGGCGCAGTGGTTATCGCACCCCTCAGCGATCTTCAGGAAGGCGGTATAGGGGGGCGTAGTAACCAGCCGGGCACCGTCCTCAATGGTGTGGTGGATATCCCCGAAATAAGTGGGGACGTCCCCCTCCGCCATCGCCTCGATAGCCTGGACCACATCGGTATAGCTGCCGGTGCCCAGGATGCCGTCGATCTCAGGCAGCTCCTCCAGGATCTCGTCCCGGTACCGCTGGGTGAGGCAGCCAGCCACCAGCAGCTTGCCCAGCTTGTCCTGCTCCTTTAGCTGGGCAAGTTCCAGGATGTTTTGGATGGCCTCAGTTTTAGCCGACTCAATAAAGCCACAGGTATTGAGCACCGCCACGTCGGCCCCCTCAGGGTCGGCGGTGACGGTGTGGCCGGCCTCTTTCACCAAGGCCATCATCTGCTCGGTATTCACCAGATTCTTGGCGCAGCCAAGAGAGATAAACGCAACCTTCAAGAGACAATCTCCTTACACAATGATGTATCTGCCCTCCCGACGGGGTGGCATTTTGGGCTGCTGATCGGGATAGCCCAGAGTGATGGCCGCCACAAACTCTCCCTTGTCAGGGGCGAACCGCTGCTGAAAGGCGGGACCGAAGCCCATACGCTGGGGGGCAGACAGCCAGCAAGAGCCCACTCCCTTGTCCCAGGCGGCCAGCAGCACGTTTTCAATGGCGGCGGACACGCTCTGCATGGCCCCGTCCCGGTCGGGGTAGTCGGGCTTCAGCAGGAACACCAGCACGCACACTGGTGCGCCCCCCAGGGTGGACAGGAACTTGTTGGTAATACCCACCTGCTCCGGGTTGCGGGAAAACCGCTGCTCCAGCACGGGGGTAAATTTCTCCACCACGCCCCCCATGATCTGCTTGATCTCCTCCAAGGCGGCGGGGTTCTGGACAGCCACAAAGTACCAGTGCTGCATATTAATTGCGGATGGTGCGGCCAGACCGGCCTCCAAAATGTCCTCCAGCACGGCACGGGGGATGGGGTCCGCCTTGTAGCGGCGGATACTGCGGCGGGTGAGCAAAGCTTCTTTGGCTTCCATCAATCTTCCTCCTCTGTGTCCGCGCCATACCGGCGCAGGCCGTCCTTGATATCGTCCCACCGAAAGCCCCGGCGGGCCAGAGCGTTGGCCGCCCGTTGGTAGCTCTTGGGATCAGTGAGGTCGGCCCCCCGCAATTTTTTCCGCAGGAAGCCGTCGATGGCCTCTTCCGGGCCCTCCAGGCTCTCCAGTGCCTCCTCCCAGCAGTCCCGGGGCACACCCCGGCGGTAGAGCTCCTCCCGTATCCGGCTGGGGCCATAACCCTTGGCGGCGTAGTGCTCCGCCACCATGTGGGCATAATGCCCATCGTTGAGATAGCCCAGCTCCTCCAGTCGGTCGGCCACCTGCTCGGCGGTTTCCCGGTCAGTGACAGGCTCCTTGTCCCGACTCCGGGACCGCGTGGTGAGCTTGTCCACCAGCTCCTTTCGGGACAGAGGGCGGGCGGCCAGCAGATCTACGGCCTTGTCACGCACCGCCGCTGTCTTGGCCGCCGCCGTCAGGGCGGCCAGCCTCTCCCCGGTCAGCTCCAGCCCAGAGCACAGGCCAAAGGCCACGACCTCATTCTCGGTCACCCGCAGAATGGTCCCGTCTTCCATATGGCACAGCCAGCGCCCCTGTACATGGGTAGAAGGGGCCAGCTTACTGATCCGCATCCTCAAAATCCTCAGCAGAGATATCTACCGCCCGGCCAGCGGCCTTGGCGGCAGCCCGTGCCTGGCTGCTCATCAGCTTATAGGAGTTCTTGCGGATATCCTCCTCCAGCCTATCGCACACCTCCGGGTTATCCTTAAGGTACTGCTTGGCGGCGTCCCGACCCTGGCCCAGGCGGGTGTCCCCCATGGCGAACCAGGAACCCGACTTCTGTACCAGGTCCAGCTTGGTAGCCAGGTCCAGGATCTCCCCGATCTTGGAGATGCCCTCGCCGTACATGATGTCAAACTCCGCCTCTTTGAAGGGAGGAGAGACCTTGTTTTTAACTACCTTTACCCGGGTGCGGTTGCCGATGATCTCGGAGCCGTTTTTCAGAGATTCCACCCGGCGCACGTCCATGCGCACGGAGGCATAAAACTTCAGGGCGCGGCCGCCGGTGGTGACCTCCGGATTGCCATACATGACCCCCACCTTTTCCCGCAGCTGGTTGATGAAAATGACCACACAGTTGGTCTTGGCGATGGAGCCAGCCAGCTTCCGCAGGGCTTGGCTCATGAGCCGGGCCAGCAAACCCACGTGGGAATCGCCCATATCTCCCTCGATCTCAGCCCGAGGGGTGAGAGCGGCCACCGAGTCCACCACCACCACGTCGATGGCGCCGGAGCGCACCAGTGCCTCGCAGATCTCCAACCCCTGCTCGCCGGTGTCCGGCTGAGAGATGAGCATGGAGTCGATGTCCACCCCCAGAGCCCGGGCATAATAGGGATCCAGGGCGTGCTCGGCGTCAATGAAAGCGACCTCGCCTCCCCGCTTCTGGGCCTCCGCCACGATGTGAAGGGCCAAGGTGGTCTTACCGGAGGACTCGGGGCCGTAGATCTCGATGATGCGGCCCTTGGGCACACCACCGATGCCCAGGGCCAGGTCCAGAGACAGGGACCCGGTGGGGATGGCCTCCACCACAATGTCGGCGTTGTCTCCCAGACGCATGATGGAGCCCTTGCCGTAGGCCTTTTCGATCTGAGCCATGGCCGTCTCCAGGGCCTTTTTCTTATCAGAGGCGGGAGCAGCGCTCTCCACCATGGATTTCTTCTTCTCTGCCATGTACGTATCTCCTCTCCACCGCCGGAGCGGCGTGCTACACATTCAGAATGCCTTCCACCACCCGCCAGATGCCCTGGGTATCCTGGGTAGCCCGAACATCCACATAGCCGTTTTCCTTCAGCAGGCTTTGAACATCCCCAGCCTGGCCAACGCCTACCTCAAAAAGCAGACTACCTCCCAGTCGCAGGGCCTTACCCCACCGGCCGGCCACTGCCCGGTAAAAGTCCAGACCGTCAGCCCCGCCATCCAAGGCAGAATGGGGCTCATAATCCCGCACGGACACGTCCAGTCCAGCCAGATCCCCGGTAGGAATATAGGGCGGGTTGCAGGCAATCACGTCAAAATCCCACAGGGCGGCCTCCGGAGGCGTCAGGGCGTCGGCCTGCAGGCAGGTCACCCGGGCATTGAGCTCACAGCGGCGGATGTTCTGTTTACAGATCTTGAGGGCGCCCTCGCTGATGTCGGCCAGCACCACCCGGCAGCCAGGCACATTGGCGGCCACCGCCAGTCCCACGCAGCCGCTGCCGGCGCACAGATCCAACACCCGGGCCCCTTCTCCCGCCTCCCGGGCCAAAAGGATGGCCCGTTCTGCCAGCACCTCAGTATCCATCCGCGGAATGAGCACATGGGGGTCTACTGTCAGGGTCAGGCCGTAAAACTCCCACTCGCCGATGAGATAGGCCACCGGCTCTCCCGCCAGGCGACGCTCTACCAAAACGGCCAGCTTCTCCTCCACCGAACCGGAGGTGTACAGGGACATATCCCGATAAAACTGCTCCCGGGTCTTGCCCGCCGCGGCGCATACCAGCTCCCGGGCCTCCAGCTGGGCGCTCTCCACCCCTGCCTCCCGCAGGCGCCGGCGCGTATCCAGGAAGAGATTGTTGTAGGTGGTCGCCATGAAACCACGCTCCCGTATCCAGTTTCTCTTTCTCTCCGTCAGGGCAACGCCCAGTCACCACTGGTCCTTACCCTTTTCCTCCGGCAGCACCAGGGTAAAAGCCCGGATGCCCACCTCAATCATGGAGTCGTCCGGCTCAAAAGTGGTCCAATTCTGGAGCCACATGCCGGGGGCGGACACCAGGCGGGTGAGCCAGTTGTCATATCTGCCTACTACCCGGTTGAACTCATAGGTAAGGCTGACGATAAAGGGCAACATTAGCAAATGCAGTGCCATTCGCAGAAAAGTATTGGTTACCGATATAAAGGAAAATACCACACTGGACAGTAGAATGCTCACCACGATGACCACAAACAAAAAGCTGGTACCGCAGCGGGGATGGTGCCGGGGCTGCTTGCGCACGTTCTCCACCGTCAGGGGCAGGCCGTGCTCATAGCAGAAAATAGTTTTGTGCTCCGCCCCATGATACTGGAACACCCGATGGATCTCCTTCATATGGGAGCACAGCATCAAATAGCCCATGAAAATGACTACCTTCACCACGCCCTCCAGCAAATTGCGCAGCCACATGGCCAGAGGCACGAACCGCCCCAGTACCCCCACCAGGGCGGTGGGCAGCAGAATGAACAGGCCCACCGAAAAGAGGATGCCCATGACCACCGCGATGGTCACCAATACCGAAGTCGCCTTCTCGCTGCCCAAGTGCTTGTCCAGCCACTGCTCCATTTTGGAGGGCTCCTGCGGAGTCTCCTCTTCCTCCGGCACAAAGGAGGCAGAATACATCAGTGCCTTCACCCCGTTGGCCATGGAGGAGCAAAAATTGAACACGCCCCGGATAAACGGCAGACCCAGGGCAGGATGCTTGTCCTTAATAAGGACCCGCTCCTCCACCTGCTCGGCCAGATCACCCTCCGGCTTGCGCACCACCACGGCCTTTTTCTCTGGCCCCAGCATCATGATCCCTTCGATGAGGGCCTGGCCGCCGATCATGGTCTTATAGGGCGTATCACAGGAACGCTTGGTCTGATTTGACATTGAGGGTATGTTCTCCTTGCATTTTGGTATGATCTGATATCTTGTTTATTGTATCAGACCCGCACCCCGATTGCAAGGGGCGCGGGTCTCTTTTTTGAAACAGATGTTCGATTTCCTGAAGTTTCCTATTGGGGTTGGATGGGCAGGGTAACGGTAACAATACAGCCGCCGCCTTCAGCGTTGCCGATCTCCAGAGTACCCTCATGGCGGCTAACGATCTCGTCGCACACCGCCAGGCCGATGCCCGATCCTCTCGCCTTGGAAGAACCCTTATAGAACTTGTACTTCACGTGAGGCAGCTCTTCCTCCGGAATGCCGGGGCCGTAGTCCCGAACGGTGATGACCACTGTGTCGTCCTCCTGGCGGATGGCGGTGTCGATCCGCTTGCCCGAGCCGCCGTGCTTGGCGGCGTTATCCAGCAAGTTGCAGAACACCTGCCGCAGCCGCTCCGGGTCCCCGGCAATAGGGGGGAATTCCTCCTCGCAGTCAAAGTGGTTCAGCTCGATGCCCTCCCGGCGGAAGAACTCCCGGTAGGTGTAGACCGCATCCTCCAGTTCAGCTTTGATGTCCATGGGCTCCACCGACAGGGTAAACCGTCCATCCTGAATGCGGGAAAACTCCAGCAACTCTTCCACCATGTTGGTCAGCCGCCGGGCCTCGGACACAATGATACCCATGCCCTTTTTCACGTCGGCGCTGTCCCGCACCTCCCCATGCATGATGGTCTCCGCCCAGCCGTTGATGGCGGTGAGAGGAGTGCGCAGCTCATGGGACACCGAGGAGATGAATTCATTTTTCATCTTCTCGCTCTGATTGATCTTCAGCGACATATCATTGATGGCGTCGGTGAGATCCCCGATCTCGTCGTCAAACCGCTTTTCGATCTGCACGCCGTAGGAGCCGGCGGCGATCCGCTTGGCGGTATCGGTGATGCCCGCCATGGGCTCCACGATGGAGCGGACAAAGTACAGGTTGGAGAAGTAGACGAAGGCCAGGATGGCCATGCCGATGCCCAGGGCGATGGCCACCACGATGACGATCTGCCAGTCCACGTTCCGCAGGGAGGTGACATAGCGCATGGCCCCCACCACTTCCCCGTTGAGGATCAGGGGGCTGGTGGCCGCCATGATGTGCTCCCCGGTGCTGGGGTCGGAGCCCGTCCACACCTTGGTATGGCCCTGGCTCAGGGCCTCGGAAATATCGGGGGTGCCGGGAGAGCGGAAGGCGGTCAGGTCGGAGCTGGAGTAGCGGATCAGGCCGCTGGCGTCCAGAAACTCCACCTCCAGCCGGTCGCTGGACTGGTCTCCCCCCACCAGGGTGCGGGCGTATTCATAATAGGAGTCCCCCGTCCGGTAATAGTTGAAGCTGCGCACCGCGCTCTCCGCCTTTTGGGAGAGGGACTCGCTGAGAGTGGAGTAATAGTAGCTGCCCATGGCCGCGGAAAAGGCGGTCACCGCCAGCAGCACAATAAACAGCACTACACTGATGGAGTTCACCATCCAGCGTTTGCGGATGCCGCGGATGCCGATTCGTTTTTTCATGAGTCCGTGTTTCACCACCTGGTAGTGAGTGTTAAATATCAGGTCAGAAGCCCCACTTGTAGCCGTAGCCCCATACTGTGGTGATAAACGTCGGGTTGGTGGGGTCATCCTCGATCTTGATCCGCAAACGGCGGATGTTTACGTCCACGATCTTCAGTTCACCAAAGTAGTCCCGGCCCCAGACCGAATCCAAAATCTCCTCTCGGGACAGGGCCTTACCCGGGTTATCCATAAACAGCTTGATAATGGAATACTCCACCTGGGTCAGCTTCACCCGCTGGCCGTTTTTTTCCAGGGTGCGGTTGCGGGTGTTCAACAGGAAGGGAGGCTGGCTGATCTCGCCACTGTCCACCGCGACAGAGCCACCGGTGCGGCGGTAGAGGGCGTCGATACGCGCGGTAAGTTCCGCCGGGGAGAAGGGCTTGGTCACATAATCGTCCGCACCGGTCATTAGCCCGGTAATTTTGTCCATTTCCTGGGTGCGAGCGGTGAGCATGATAATGCCGATGTTGTTGTCCCCCGCCCGGATGCGGCGGCACACCTCAAAGCCGTCCATATCAGGCAGCATAATGTCCAGCAGGGCTACCTTGATATCCGGGTTCCGCTTGAGCTGGGCCAGGGCCTCCTCCCCTGTCTCCGCCTCAATGGCCTCATATCCGGCCCGCTTTAGATTGATGACCACAAAGCTGCGGATGTTGGCCTCGTCCTCCAGCACGAGCACCTTTTTCATCCTGTTACCTCCTTACATATCCAAGTCCCTCAGGACCAGTCGTTGGTGATCAGGGCAAAGTGGGACTTCACACCCTCTTCATCCAGTCCGCAATCCCATTCGTTCTGGATAAAGCGGGCGGCATAAATGGTATCGCTGTCGTCATCCCCATCCAGCAGCCGGAACCGGCCGGACATATTGGCCCGCATGAATCGGTTGTCTCCGCTGAGGGTATACACCACCAAGAAAGGAGACGGATCCTCACCCTCATTCCCTTCCCAGTAGTAGAAAATAACCGCCCGTTCGCCACCACCCACCATATCGCTGCGGGAGACCATGATCTTTCCGTCCCAGCGGTCGGGCAAAATAAAATACCAGCCGTCCTTGTCATTATAATAGGTGGTAAACACCTGGTGAGCTCGGCCGTCCAAATCATACTGCCGCCAATGGATACCCCAGAAATTGACCGCAATGCTGGTGCTGTCCGGCTCTGGCAAGGCAAAGGGGTCTGGCAGCTCCATAATGCCGTCATGGTTGATATCCTTGGCCCCCACATCGGTGTA
This sequence comes from Pseudoflavonifractor phocaeensis, assembly GCF_016901955.1. Taxonomy (GTDB): domain Bacteria; phylum Bacillota; class Clostridia; order Oscillospirales; family Oscillospiraceae; genus Flavonifractor; species Flavonifractor phocaeensis_A. The sequence continues at coordinate 6,508 of NZ_JACJLC010000026.1, read as the reverse complement.
CCAGCGGATGGTGCTGTCACTCTCGCCGGACTCGGGATTCAGCGTAATATTGACCAGCCGGTTGTTCTTCCAGGCAAAAATATCGGTGATATGCCCTGCCTCCTTGTAATTGGAGTCGGCATATTCCTGAGCCACTCCGCTGTATCCATAAGAGGAGGTAACAAAAATCGCAGGCACATTTTCCCGCAGGTATCCAGCCTTGACGCCTCCGTCGGGCAGCCCGGTCACATTGCGGGACAGCGGGGCGCTGGAGTTGAGTTCCATGATACCGTCGCTGTAATCGTATAGTTCCACCCGGTTGCTTTCCTCAGTGGTGCCTGTCTGGATGACCACGACCTCATCCTGGCCGTCCTGATCCAAGTCACACACCTGAAAGCTGGTGTAATTGGTGCGCATCAATTCCAGCACCTGGCCGTTCCGGATAGAATAAGCAGCCAGGGAGTGATTCTGATCGCTCATCATTTGCCAGCTCACAACGATCTCCTTGCTGGAATCGCCGTCCAGGTTCTCGTATGCCACATAGTTGATGGCAGAGCCCTCACCCTCAATGATGGCGGCTACCTCATAATCCTCCCCTATCTGACGGTAAATGTAGATTTTCAGGGGCCGTTCCGAGGAGCTCACCCGGAAAAAGGCGATGGCCTCCTGCACCCCGTCCCCATCCAGATCCTGGAGCTGCACCTTCTGGGTCAGGTCTCCGGTGAGAGGGGCGGCATACTCGCCGCCGGCGTTGAGCACCTCGTTGATTTTATTATCCAGCTTCAGATAGTCGTCCGGAGCCCGGGGAGGGGCGTACAGCTCCTCTACCGACTGGGAAAAGCAGCCTGTCAGCAGCAGGAGCAGCCCCGCCGCCAGAAGCAGTCTGAATTTTTTCATCACGTTCCGCCCTCCGTGGGAAATTTCATCGGCCGCGTCAGGCGGCCTGTCCAGCAGTTATTATCATAACACAGATCCGGCGGAAATGATATGGAGATTTGTGAATTTCCTTTACCCAGAACAGACTCTAAATATAAAACAGGCCTCCGACCGGACCTCCGCTCCGTTCTTGGGCTGACGGCAGGTGTTTCAGGCAAAAAAAGACGTCGGAGCAAAGTAAACTTTGCTCCGACGCTGGTGCGCGAGGCGGGACTTGAACCCGCACGTGCGTAATGCACACTAGAACCTGAATCTAGCGAGTCTGCCAATTCCACCACTCGCGCATATGGTGCGGATGACGGGACTCGAACCCGTACGGCCGTGGGCCACTAGCACCTCAAGCTAGCCAGTCTACCAGTTCCAGCACATCCGCAAAACACAGCCCTCAAAAGACTGCTTGATTATTATAGCGGCCTGTCCAGGGTTTGTCAACCGCTATTTTTCTTTCCCGGGAAATTTCCCATTCTTTTCTCCCTCCAGCAGGGCGGTAATCACATCGTTGTATACCCGCTCCGGCTCCGCCCGGAAGCCCTTGGCCAAGCGTTGAGCCTGATCCCGGCTACCGCAAAAAAGCTCCAGAGTAAACAAATTTCCCTTGTTATCGTCCAACTCCATGCGGACGCTGCATCCTCCCTCGGGCCGGTCCTCCACCTGAGCCCGCACCTGGGCGTTGCGTCGGAGAATGCCGTTGACCTTGGCCAGGCTGGCTCCACATTTGCGTTTGACTGTATAGGGCAGACTGCTCTCGCAGGCCGCGCCGTTGGTGCGGCCCTTCTCCGTAATGGCGTACAGCCCATCCTCCAGAGTCAGATGCCCGGTCTCCACCAACTCGGACACTGCCTCAGCAAACTCAAAGTAATCCACTCCATCGTCACACATGGTCAGATCGGTAAGGGCATGAAAATCGATAGGAGAGGCCACCCGGGCCATAATATAGAGCACCAGAAACTTAATGTCCAGCTTATCATGAATGAATCCGTGACGCGGCATGGCTACCTCCTCCCTTCTGCCCATCTCAACGATCCTATTATATCGGAGGCCGGGTAAAATCACAAGTGCAATTTCCTCCACGCCATCGCTTGACGGAGACCGCCCCGGGAGGTATCATATTCTTACATCGTCCGTCATATTCTGAGAAAGATCGGAGGATCCCGCCATGAAGAAAACCCTGATCCCCATGGTTCTATCCCTGTCCCTGCTCCTGTCCGCCTGTGGCGGTGGCGATCCGGACCCCACGCCCTCTTCCTCCCCCTCTCCCCTACCCACCGCCTCGGCCACACCCTCGCCGACTCTGGAGACCATTCCCCCTGATTACGACGGTCCGGTCAATCCTCTGACCGGCCTTCCTATCAGCGAAGAGTGGGTGAATCGCCGGCCTGTGGCTGTCATGCTCAACAATCTGAAAGAGGCGCTGCCCCAGTTGGGGCAGTCCCAGGCCGACATTATATATGAGGCCCCCGCTGAGGGAGGCATCACCCGGATGGTAGGCATCTATCAATCCCTGGAAAACGTAGGTACTATCGGTTCCATCCGCTCCGCCCGCCCCTATTATCTGGAGCTGGCTCTGGGCCACGACGCTGTGTTCATCCATGCCGGCGGCAGTGAAGACGCCTACGCCAAGATCAGCCAGTGGGGGGTCACTTCCCTGGACGGGGTCCGTGGCACCTACCTGGGCAGCTCGGAAAACAGCAACCTGATGTGGCGGGACCCGGTGCGCAGGCAGAGCTACGCCCTGGAGCACACCGTGGTCACCACCGGCGAGGCCATCATCCAGCGCCTGCCCACCTATGACATCCGCCTGGAGCACGAGGATGGCTACACCTACCAGATGGACTTTGTGGAGGACGGCGCCCCTACCGATGGGACGGACGCCACGGAGATTACCGTTCCCGTATCCACCTATAAGACGGGAAAGTTTCTTTATAACGAAGACACCGGCCGCTACGCCGTGGAGGAATACGGCTCGGCCTACATAGACGGCAACAACGGCCAGCAGGTGGAGGTCACCAACGTGGTGGTGGTTCAGACCACCATCCGCAACACCGGAGATGCCCTGGGGCACATCACCGTAGATCTGTCCAGCGGCGGCAGCGGTTATTTCGCCTGTGGCGGTAAGATCACCGAACTGCAGTGGAGCAAGCGTTCCCCCTCCGGCCAGTTCTATTATACTGACGCCAACGGGCAGCCCATTCAGTTTGGCGTTGGCACCACTTACGTTTGTATCGTCCCCACCAGTTGTCAGGTAAGCTTCTCCTGAGAAACACTATGGCCGCCGCGCTGACGCACGGCGGCCATTCTGTTTTCAGGCCTCCAGCAGCTCCGGTAAGACAGTGATATCTCCCGCCGGCACCTTGCGCCAGTCAAATACTCCTGCCAGCTCCCCCGGCACCGCCGGCTCCGGCTTATCCAGCTGTCCCGCCCAGAAGGCCAGTAAACCGGTAAGCCCCTCCGGCGTAAACCGCCGCCGGAGAGCCCCCATATCCAGGTCCCGCTCCCGTTTGGACAACCGTCGCCCGTCGGGCGCCAGCAGCAGGGGCACGTGGTAAAAGGCGGGTGGGCGCAACCCCAGCCGCTCGTACAGATAGAGTTGCCTTGGCGTGGAGTCCAGCAAATCCCGCCCCCGCACCACTTGGCTGATCTCCATGGCTCCGTCGTCGCACACCACAGCCAGCTGATAGGCATATACCCCGTCAGACCGCCGTACAATGAAGTCCCCGCAGTCTCGTTCTAAATGTTCGGAGTACGGCCCTTGCAGGCCATCCGTAAAGCTCATTTCCCTGTCAGGCACCATTAAACGCCATGCGGGACAACGGTTTGCGGATTTTTCCCGTTGTTCTTCCTCCGTCAAACACCTGCATTTTCCAGTATAGATCACCTGCCCATCGGAGCGGTGGGGGGCGGAGGCAGCCAGCCGCTCCGCCCGGGTGCAAAAGCAGGGGTAGACCAGTCCCTGTCCCTCCAGTTTTTGAAAGGCGGCCTGATAGAGCTCCGTCCGCTGGCTCTGTAGGTAGGGCCCGTGGGGGCCACCCAGGCCGTAGCCCTCGTCCCAGTCCAGACCCAGCCACCGCAGATCGTCGGCCAGCTGCTCCGCGTATTCCCTCCGGCACCGGTCTGGATCCAGATCTTCCATCCGTAGCACCATGACTCCGCCGGACCGCCGAACCGACAGCCAGGCCAGCAGCCCGGAAAACAGGTTGCCCAGGTGCATCCGCCCGCTGGGGCTGGGCGCAAACCGCCCCCGTACTTGTGTCATAGCCTCTTCTCTCCCTTCCGGTCTCTTCTTCTAGTGTACCACAAGGTACAGCTCTTGGAAACAGGCCCTTCCCTGCCAAATCCGCGGTTGACTTGCCTTACGGTTTATGGTATCATTTTATACTGCGATAGTAAAATGCTACTGTGGCTCAATGGCAGAGCATCTCACTCGTAATGAGATAGTCGCAAGTGGGGTGTGAGAAAGTCCTTGCCCCACTTGACTTTTCTTCTATTCCAAAAATGAGATAGTCGAAAAGGCCAAAAAAGTGATCAAAAATGCTGTTTGCTGGAATAGCTCAGTCGGTAGAGCAGCTGATTCGTAATCAGCAGGTCGCGTGTTCAAGTCACGTTTCCAGCTCCAGAAAGACCGTTTACCACATTGGTAAACGGTCTTTTTGTTGCCCACCTGTTGCCCATTTGGTCAACGATGGTCAACAGGACATTTTGAAGATACATCTTCAAAAACTGGCCCTTGGCTCTTCCCTTTGGAAGAGGTATCATGTCCCCACCAAAAGAATATAGGTGGTGAGGATATGGGCATTTTGGAAGAATTCTTTCTGGGTGAAGTCAGACCTTGGGAACAGTTTGGGTGTTCAGATGATCCAGTCTACAAGATGTACTCCCGCAAGATTGAGCAGTTGGAACACTCCCTGATGGTGGGTAGGTCTAAAAAAGAACAGAAAGTGTGCCAGGAGTTAAAGCATTTGAGGACAGTCCAGAGTAATATGGAGGTACAAAGGATGTTTATGTATGCTTTCCGTATGGGTGCTACTTTTGCTCTTGACCTTTTTGTGGAATAATTGGAAACACGGGTTGCCGATGTCGGCAACCCGTGTTATATTTAGTTCAGGAAGTTTTCAGGTTCAGTCAAACTCCAGCAGCTTGGATGCTGGTACTTGGGTCAGGTAGAATAAGTTTCGCAAAAACAAAAAGAGACATGGTTTGCAGATCTCTGGTAGAATGAAGTCGCGACACACCATTCGAAAGGAGACAGCAAACCATGTCGGAAAAGATTGTACAGCTAAATGAGGATGTTATCAAGGGCCAACTCAAGGAACTTGTGCGTGGAAGTGTAGAAGAAACGCTCAACGAGTTGCTGGAGGCCGAGGCAGAGAAATTGACCCAAGCGGCCCGGTACGAGCGCAACGAGCAGCGCCAGGGCTACCGCAGCGGCCACTATAACCGCAACCTCACCACCACTTCCGGGGATGTCACTCTCAAGGTGCCTAAGCTCAAGGGAATCTCCTTTGAGACTGCCATCATTGAACGGTATCGCCGCCGGGAGAGCAGTGTGGAAGAGGCTCTCATTGAGATGTACCTAGCCGGCGTATCCGTCCGGCGTGTGGAGGACATCACCGAGGCCCTCTGGGGCAGCAAGGTCTCTCCCTCCACCATCAGTGAGCTGAACAAAAAAGCGTATGTCCATATTGAGGATTGGCGGAACCGTCCTCTGCAGGGCGGACGCTATCCGTATGTCTATGTGGATGGGATCTACCTGCGCCGCAACTGGGGTGGGGAGTTTGAAAATGTGGCTATTCTGGTGGCAATCGCGGTCAATGAGGATGGATACCGTGAGGTTTTGGGCGCCGCTGAGGGTATGAAGGAGGACAAGGCCAGCTGGATCAGCTTCTTTCAATGGCTCCGTGGGCGTGGCCTGGATGGCGTGAAACTCATTGTTGGCGACAAGTGCCTTGGTATGCAGGAGGCCGTGGGCGAAGTGTTTCCTGAGGCTAAATACCAGCGGTGTACCGTCCATTTTTACCGTAATGTGTTCTCAGTCACACCTCGCTCCAAGGTAAAGCTGGTAGCTAAAATGCTCAAGGCGATCCACGCTCAGGAGAGCAAGAAAGCTGCCCGTGAAAAGGCTAAGGCTGTGGTGGAGGAGCTGCGCTCCATGAAGCTGAAAGAGGCTGCCAAGAAGGTGGAGAATGGCATTGAGGAAACACTGACTTACTGCGATTTTCCCAGCGAGCACTGGACTCGTATCCGTACTAACAATGTCATTGAGAGGCTGAACCGGGAGATCCGCCGCCGCACCCGTGTAGTTGGCAGCTTCCCGGACGGCAACTCTGCTTTGATGTTGGTCTGTGCCCGGCTCCGCCATGTGGCTGGTACCCAGTGGGGCAACAAGAAGTACATGAATATGAAGCATCTGGAGGCTTCCGTTGAGGATGCCTCCATTGCTGGCTGACTTCATTTACAACAGAGTCTGCGAACTAAAGTGCGAAAAATTCTGGACCTGTTGACAAAGATAAAATATGGGCCGAAAAATTATATTCTCAGCCCATATTTTATCCATATGTATTGCGGAAAAGATGGCCTTAACCATCCTCTTGAGATT
>NZ_JACJLC010000250.1 GCF_016901955.1 Pseudoflavonifractor phocaeensis | reverse complement strand
GCGATGGCAGCAGTTCCCGTCGTTCCTCGGGTGACATCTGAGCCAGATCATAGGGGATAGGTGGGTAGCTTGCGACGGATTTGGCAAATTGCTCCGGTGAGAGCATGTCCAGCATGGCATCCAGGTATGGGTTGCCGCTGCTTCCCACATAGATGGCCCCGACCGTATGGCCGGGTGGATACTTGCTCATGTCAATCGTCCCCTCTCTCTAATTTGCTCCTGTTTGATTTGCTCTCCGTCGACTTGTCTGATTGGTTCCCGTCTGCTGTCTGCCTGCTCAATAACCGATCGGATGGCCTTCATGGCTGTGATACTTGTAGCAGTCT
>NZ_JACJLC010000249.1 GCF_016901955.1 Pseudoflavonifractor phocaeensis | reverse complement strand
AAGGGCTCCCCCACCCACGTCAAGAAGTCCTTTGTGCCCCAGAAAAAGAAGGGCGGCGTGAAAATCAAGGAGGAGACCAACGAGGAGTCCGCCGTCAAGCTGGCAGCGCTGCTCAGCGAGGCACACGTGATTTAAGGGAGGGAGAACAGACATGGAAGCAAAGACCAAGGACCTGTGGGTCTATATTGAAACCAAAGAGGACGGCTCCGCCAAGAACGTGGGCCTGGAGCTGCTCACCCCCGGCCGTGACCTGGCGGACAAGCAGGGGGGCAGGCTGGTGGGCATTGTCATCGGCAGCGGGGTGGACGCCGCCGTCAGCGCCGCCTC
>NZ_JACJLC010000248.1 GCF_016901955.1 Pseudoflavonifractor phocaeensis | reverse complement strand
GATACAGCTTCTCGCGCAGGTTGCAGATATGAAATCCTATCGTATTGTTTTCGTTTCCTGTAGTGAAATCGCCCCAGACCTGTTCGTAAATCTGTGCGTAGGTCAGCACACGGCCTTTGTTGGCGGCCAGCAGCAGGAGAATCCGATATTCTTTTGCGGTAAGCTGAATCTCCTGTCGATCCCGAAAAACCTTTCGTCTGCTTGGAAAGATCTCAAGACCAGGGAGCGATACCATCGGCTCCTCGTCGACCTCGATTTTTTCTATCTCAGGGTGGTTTTTGAGGATAGACAGAATCTGCTCCAAAACTTCCGTATCTCTTTCGTGCAG
>NZ_JACJLC010000247.1 GCF_016901955.1 Pseudoflavonifractor phocaeensis | reverse complement strand
TCATACAGGACAATGGGGTGCTCAGCATTGCCGCTGGTCCGGTATAGCCACATATAGGAGCGGCTGGTAGAAGACTTCCCCTTCTCGTGCAGTACCTGCAGGGTGGTTTCGTCACCGTGCAGCACCGCTTCCCGGCACAGCTGTTGGTGCAGCACGTCATAGATGGGCTGCAGCCAGTCCTCCGTCGCCTTCAGCAGCCAGTTGGACATGGTCTGCCGGGAGAGCTTCAGCCCCTGGCGGTCAAACTCCTGCTCCAACCGGTACAGCGGGGAGTACATCACGTACTTCTGTACGGCGAGATGCGCAATGGCGGAGGGAGACGCAAAACTGCCGGGGATCAC
>NZ_JACJLC010000246.1 GCF_016901955.1 Pseudoflavonifractor phocaeensis | reverse complement strand
TTTGAGGGTGCTGACACAGCACTGATCCAGATGCGCCTTTAGCTCAGCTGGTAGAGCAACTGACTCTTAATCAGTGGGTCCCCGGTTCGAATCCGTGAAGGCGCACCATCCCAACTGGCGGTGTGTCCTGCACACCGCCAGCCGGGAACCCTTGAGCAGATTGCATCTGCTCGGGCGAAATGAATTCGCCCGGCATCAAGGTTTTGCTTTGCAAAACGCTTGTGACGCCGCAAAGGCGGCGAAAGAGAAATGGCCCGTTGGTCAAGCGGTTAAGACGGCGGCCTCTCACGCCGCAAACATGGGTTCGATTCCCGTACGGGTCACCATTTAAAAAATGGTCTTGACAGTGAGATGAAAA
>NZ_JACJLC010000245.1 GCF_016901955.1 Pseudoflavonifractor phocaeensis | reverse complement strand
GTTGGACTGAATAGTTATGTGTGCCGGACGCTCTTTCAAGCACCAATAAATAGGGCTTTGCACCCTGTAACCTTATCTTTGGAGAGACGGACTACTTCAATCTTTCAACGAGTATCCAGTCCCTGCCTGTTCCCTCAAATACTGTTTCGAGGGGATGTGTTATGCTCAAAATTGTTTACCGTATCTGCTGCGGGATGGATGTCCACAAGTCCTTTGTTGTTGCCTGTATCGCTTCCACCAATGAACAGGGGGTAACAAGCTACAAGAGCAAGCGTTTTTCTTCCTTCACCGGAGATTTGCATCGGTGCGCAACGTGGTTGGCTGAGAATGGCTGCCGGGATGTCTGTATGGAGTCCACAG
>NZ_JACJLC010000244.1 GCF_016901955.1 Pseudoflavonifractor phocaeensis | reverse complement strand
GCGCCGACCGCCCAGGACACGCCCTCCTGCGCCCAGCCCGACAGCGCGCCCGTGTCGCCGAACTGCGACAGGTCGCCACGCCCGGAAGTTTCCATACCCTTAAAGCCCGCATACCGCTGGAAAATGGCGGCAAGCTGCTCGCGGGTGATGCGGTCGTCCGGGGCAAAGGTGGAAGCGTCATAGCCCTGTACAATGCCGTTGGCGTTCGCCCATGCCACCGCCTTGGCGTACCACGCATCCGCGGGTACGTCTGCAAAGGCGCTTGCACTTGCCGAAGGCTCGCCTGCTGCCCGCCACAGCACTGTCACCAGCATACCACGGGTTACCGGGTCATTGGGCGCGAACGAGGTGTCCGACACGCCGGA
>NZ_JACJLC010000243.1 GCF_016901955.1 Pseudoflavonifractor phocaeensis | reverse complement strand
AGCACTTTTTCAGAAGTTCTTCCGGAAGGCCGTCCAGGTTCCCCCCGGTCTCTTCCAGTTTTGGTTCCGTTTTCAGTGCCTTCCGTAAGGCGCTCAGATAGAATACCACCACGCCCCCACTTTGTCAACACCTTTTTTCAAGTTTTTTTGACTTTCTTTTCATACCATTCTCTGGTTGCGGCAGTGCCTCAAATATGCTACTCTTTATAGTAATAGAACGCATCGTTTAGGAGGACATACCCATGCCAATCAAAATACCCGATTCTCTCCCGGCCACGGCTATCCTGGAGAGCGAAAATATCTTTGTGATGACAGAGCACCGGGCCATCCACCAGGATATCCGCCCGCTGAATGTGGTGATCTTAAACCTGAT
>NZ_JACJLC010000242.1 GCF_016901955.1 Pseudoflavonifractor phocaeensis | reverse complement strand
GCGCCAGCTCATCACTAAGCGCAGACATTGTCATCTGTTTATCCATGTTTTTATTATATCATGTCGGGCTGTATCACGCTTACTTTTCTGTGCGGTGTTGCCTTAGATATTTTAACAGAATTATTTCTATATGATTTTTGGACTTTGGGCTGAGAGCTGGTTTTTTCGGCTGATGCCTCCGGCGTTCCACCGGTCGGCGTTGACGGGAGACGTGGATTTCGATATGATGTGGTGCATAATAAAAAGTGGGGCGGTTGCTCGCTCTGTTATGATCTGCCACCACTGCGGCCAGCGCTACATTGAGTTTTTCCCAAATGCCAAGCAGGAAAATCTGTTTATTGGGATGATCCATGCCTTTCAATACATGGGGATGCCT
>NZ_JACJLC010000241.1 GCF_016901955.1 Pseudoflavonifractor phocaeensis | reverse complement strand
ACAGCTATTCGCTATATACTGCAAGATGATATCCTAACTGACGAGGGAATAAGGTGTGCCTTATATCCCCATGCCTAAAAGGCAGGGGCTTTACGGCACGTTTGGTAATGTAGCTGCTGGTCCAGTCTGTCTGCCACTGGGGAACAGAGCGTGTGACCTCCAGGTCGCACTGGACCGCTTTTGCAGCAGTTACTAAAATTTTAGACTTATTTCTACCCCAAATAAAAAGTCTAAATTTGGCCACCGCGCTCACCTCCTACAATAAAGTTACGGTTCAAGGCGCGGCAGCCAGCCGCGTCTTTTTCCATCTCAAAGCCGAAGCTGTTAGAATGGGAGAGCAAATGGCCTGACATAGCTCACCTTGGGCCAACACGCCCGTA
>NZ_JACJLC010000025.1 GCF_016901955.1 Pseudoflavonifractor phocaeensis | reverse complement strand
CAGGGAGCGATACCATCGGCTCCTCGTCGACCTCGATTTTTTCTATCTCAGGGTGGTTTTTGAGGATAGACAGAATCTGCTCCAAAACTTCCGTATCTCTTTCGTGCAGATCCAAAATTATGACTCGTCCGATGATATCACCGCTTTCCCACTCAGTTTACGAGTTGCTTTCAGTCGCTCAAAGGTTTCCTTGCTGACTACATGCTCAATCCGGCAGGCATCCCGTTCGGCAGTAACAGGATCGACACCAGCTGCCACAAGTATCTCTGTAAAAAAGAGATGCTTTTCGTAGGTATCCTCGGCAACCTCACGGCCGAGATCAGTCAGGTGCAGGAAGTGATCTCCATCCATGAGTAGGAAGCCGCCCTTTTTTAGTGTAGCCACCGCATGGCACACACTGGGTTTGGACACCTTCAAGTGTCGGGCCACATCCGCAGACCTCACCATGCCCTTTTTCTTTTTGAGGACAAGGATGGCCTCCAGATAATCTTCACCCGATTTGCGTAAAGGCATAGACAGTCCCCCTTCCGTTATGTAGGCGGCTATTTCCTGGACACTTCATGGCTGCTTGTCATTTGGCAGCCAATCCGCCGTCCAAGCCCCACTCTCCCGCAGGAATTCTCCGTCATGGGTGATAACCACCACACATAGCCCCTGCTCCGCTAACTCCCGGAGGCGTCGGCTCACCTCCAGCATGTGGCCATAGTCAAGTCCGCTGGTAGGCTCATCAAAGATCAGCAGCTCCTTTCCGCTGAGATAGCCATCTGCAACGGCCAGCCTCTGCTTCTGCCCGCCGGATAGAGCCATGGGGTGAGTATCCGCATACTGAGCCAGATCCATTCGGCCCAAGGTTGTCAAAGCCTCCTGCTCTGTGGCCGTATTTCCCAGCCGGATCTCTGCCAGCACGCTGTCTCCAAAAAGCTGGAGGTTCACATCCTGCATGATTAGGAACGCCTTCCGCCTTCTTTCCGTTCGGCGCAGAGGCTTTCCATCCCAAAAAATTGTACCGCTTTGTTCCTTCATCAAACCGCACAGACACCGGGCCAGGGTGGTCTTGCCTGCCCCGTTTTGGCCGGTAATGGCGGTAATTTGTCCCCTGGGCGCACGGAAGGATACGCCCTCCCATACAGCCGCACCGTTATAGGTCGCCCGCAACTCCCGAACCATCAAACCGTCTGCTCCCGTCGTTGGGCTTGGCTCAGGCGAGGACACCGGTACCTCCGCAATGCTCCGCAGTCCCATGGAGCGGCGTTCCTTCTCGGTCAGAGTGAGGAAATTCTGCCCGGAATATTCCCGTTGCAGCTGCCCACCCCGCAGATAGAACACCCGATCAGCAAGATCCGCAGCGTACCAAAGGCGGTGTTCTGCCATCAGCACGGTCTTCCTGGCCTTTTTCAGCTGTTTCAGAATCTCCCGGAGCTGGCGGATACCCTCCCCATCCAGATTGGAGGAAGGCTCGTCCAGTACAAACAGCTCCGGCCCCATGGCCCAGGCGCTGGCGCAGGCAATGCGCTGTTTCTCTCCACCGGACAGAGCAAAAATGCTCCGCTCCAGCAGCGGCCCCACTCCGCAGACTTGGGCGGCGGATTCCAGAGCCTGTGCCATTTCATCGTGGGACGCTCCACGACTCTCCAGCCCAAAAAGTACCTCGCTGGTGGTGTCCAGATTGAAGAACTGGGACTTGGGGTTCTGAAACACCGAGCCCACCGTCCGCGCCAATTCCCACAGCGGGGTCTGTGCCACATCCTGGCCGCCAACCATAACAGTTCCCGCCAGCGTCCCACCTCCAGTATGCTGAAGCAGGCCATTGACGAGCTTGATGATTGTGGTCTTGCCGCAGCCGCTCTCACCGGTGAGCAGGATAAGTTCCCCCGGTTTCACAGAAAAGGTGCAGTCCCGAAGGCTTGGCGTCTCCTTGCCCTCATAAGCATAGGTCACATGGTCAAAGCTAATCATGGCAACACCCCCTTGCAGCAGATCCCGCCCACGCAGAGGGCCAGAAACAGTAGTGTGACCACCACATCCTGGATGTGAAATCCGATGGGCCGCCAGGAGGACATCTTTCCTGGGTACTCGATGCCCCGAGCGGTGGCGGATTCGCTGAGTTCTTCTGCTGTCTGGGCTGCCCCCATGAGCATTGGTACATAAATGCACTCCAGTTTCTCCTCAAAACCACGGATATTCCGAAGGGCCATGGCATCCCGGATATGGCGCAAATCCTGCCGAAGTGCAGGCAGAAAGCGCAGCGTCACCGCAAGGGTAATAGAAAAACTCCGAGGAGCGCCCATCCTCTCCAAAGCAGCCATGAACTGGCTGACGCTGGTGGTGGCAATCAGATAGGCACCGCCGGCAATACAGGGGAACACCAGAATGAAGTAGGTCACCGTAGCAAAGACCGTAGCCAAAGAGCCGGGCAACAGCGGCAACAGCCAGTATTGTATCGCCAGGATAGCCAGATATGTCGCCAGCAGCCCTCCCAGCATGGTACCTTTCCGTTCTACCAGAAAGAGAATCAAATAGGCTACCATGACACCGAGCTGGAAAACCGCAGGACTCCAGGTGAACACCACCACATTGGCCAACAGCCAGATTAGAATCTTGGTTCGAGGATCGAGAAAAGAAGGGTAAATATTCTTCGTCCTCATTGGGCCAGCCCGGCCTTGACAAAATGCTTACGCATGAGCTTCATACCCAGCAAGGACCCCAGAACAGAACCCACCAGAATGCTCAGTACAATGACCCCGAACACCGGCCAGGTCAGCAGGCCCTCCATCGTGGCCATATAGCCAGCGTCCATCATCTGGGCGGCATACTCCAAATAGCTCTCTTTGGTAAACCAGAGGGGCAGAAAGTCCCCGATAAAGCCCAGATTGAAACAGAAAAAGCCCAGCATCAGCCAGCTTTTCCGCCGGAACTGTCCAGCTCGCAGGCACAGCTCACACAGGATTCCTCCCACCAGTCCTGTGATGGGGAACATCCAGGTAGCAGCCACCAGCACCACGCCGGTGATCAGGCTGGTGAGAAGAAAAGGGCCGTTTTTCCGCACTTTGGCCACCATCAGCATGAACACTGGCCCGATCAGAATGGCATCAATAAAGTGGGTAGCAAACCATACGTAGGGGCTGACACCGCCCACCAGCATAAAAAGGAAGCGAATGGCAATGCACACCGCCCCCAGTGCGCCGGCGGTGATGGCGTCTTTGGCAGTCAGTTTGCGTTTTCCCTGTTCCAATGATTGAGACATATTGAAATTCCTCCTGTTTATAATCGTTAGCCTTAGCTAACCAAAAAACAGAATAGCATAGCTGACTACCTGCCGGCAACTCCATACAGGCATTTTAGCTCCAAATAGCTTGCAGTTTTTGAGCAATCATTGACGACTCCTCCCCAGTCAGTTACAATCAAACCAAATCAAACAACGGAGGCGCTGCCCATGTCCAATATGTCGCAACTTTTTGATGCCAGCCGTTTCCCAGGCGATGTGAAGGTTCGATCCAATGGCAAGGCTACGGTGATGACCCGCTGTGGTTCAGAGAACGGAAGCCTGCGACTGTTTTCTTTGTGGGAGGGCGCAATTCTTTCCTTCAACCGGATCTATACCCAGGTCTGGCCTCTGGCGCAGAACGAGGCAGCCAACATCCTGCTGCTGAACTTCTGCCAGAAGGGGCGCTGTGAGGTGGTGCTGGAGGATGGACAGTTTGCCTTTCTCTCTCAAGGACACATGGCCGTAGGAACCCAGCAGGCTCAGGAGGAGTATCGCTACCCCAGCGGTCTCTATGAGGGTATCGAGTTGTTTTTGGATCTGGATTTGTTGGCCCATCGTCCCTATCCACTGTTTCAGGAGGGGGAAGTAAGCCCGGAGGGGATCATGGAGCACCTGCATACCTCCCGCCGACTGTATTTGGGACCCACGCCTGCCTGTGTGCAGACATTGCTGGATGACCTGTGGCAGCTTCGAGATTCGGAGGAAGTGGGACTGCTGAAACTTCTCTCCGCCCTGCTGCTTTGGAAGGTAGAACGCCAGCCTCTTGAAACCAGTCCCGCAGTCCGCTATTTTACCAGCTCCCAAGTGGCCATCGCCAGGGAGACACGGAACATTCTGTGCGCAGACCTGAGCCAGAACCATACAGCGCGGGAACTGGCGGAGCGGTTCCAGGTTGCCGAAACCAGTCTTAAGAATTACTTCCGCGGTGTGTTTGGAGAAAACCTCTCCACATTTTTACGAGAGGTGAGGATGCGCCGGGCAGCAGAATTGCTGCAGAGCAGCGAATTACGAGTGGCGGAGATCGCAGCACAGGTAGGCTACGAAAATCAGAGCAAATTTGCCGCAGTTTTTGTCCGGCACTTCGGTTGCCCGCCGCTGGAGTATCGCCGCAGGGCACACCTTTCGATTGCTGATGACAATTAGAGTCCATGTACAAGGCGTGGCTCTTTTTGCAAAGGACGCTACCACTGCTGGCTCTCTGTGAAAACAGACGGGCAGGTTCATCTGACGAATCCGCTGATGGACTTTCTTCGCGTTTCTCGGGACTACGGCTCTTATCCATCCGCAGCAGCGACATTGCCTTCACAATGGGCGCCAGAGGGCCGCTTCTGGAAAAGGCGGATCGCTATAATGGCGTGATTCCGGAATTCTGAATTATGACAAAAAGCGGCCATTGACAAGGATATTCTGTCAGCGGCCGCTTCTCTGTCTGCAGCCATGAACATTCTGGCAAGGGAATCAACTGGGCAGCAATTTGCAGTCCGTTTGATTTCTTTATTGGGATAGGAAGAGAAGGAATCGTTGTCAGTGCCGGGGAAGCATCTCCGCTTAATTGGACAGTCTTTGCTCAGCTGCCCACATAGCGGCATATTTTCCGCCTCTGGCCAGCAGCTCCTCATGGGTGCCGGACTCCGCAATGTTCCCGTCTGCTACCACCAGGATCTGATCCGCATTTCGGACGATAGACAGGGTATGTGCAATCATGATTACTGTCTTCCGCTCTGACAAAAGCCCCAGGATCGCCCGCTTGACCGCCAGCTCGTTTTCAATGTCCAGAGAGGCAGTGGCTTCATCCAACAGCAGGATGGGGCTGTTTTTCAAAATAGCCCGGGCGATGGACAGACGCTGACGCTCCCCGCCGGAGAGAAAGTTTCCGTTTTCCCCAATAGGGGTGTCATAGCCATGCTCCAGCTTCTGTATGAAGCTGTCACATCCAGCCGCACGGCAGGCGGCCTCCACCTCATGGTCTGTGGCCGAGGGGCGGGCATGGCGGATATTCTCCCGAACTGTATCATCAAAGAGGAACACCTGCTGATCCACCATGGAGATCTGCTCCAGCACCCGTTCTGCCGCCACGGTCTCAATGGACTGCCCTCCAATGGAGATGTCGCCGCTCTGCGGTTCGTAGTATTTGGCGATCAGATTGAGAATGGTGGATTTTCCGGAACCGGAGTCTCCTACAATGGCGGTGAGCTTTCCTGCCGGCGCCGTAAAGGACAGTTCCTTCAGCACCGGCTCTCCCGGCACATAGGAGAAGGAGACCGAGCGGAAGGTGATGTTCTGCTCAGCAGGATGGAAGGGCGCCATGGAACCTCTCTCCTCCGGTTCCGCCATCACCTGGAGGATATTGTTCTTGGAGACCATCAGGTGCTTCCATTCAAAGAGATCGATGGAAATGGCAGTGGTAAGCTTGGTCAGCAGAATGGGCAGCATGGAGACCATGAGATAATCCACATTGCTCAGCGTACCGGCTGCCCAGGGGCCGGCTGCCAGCGCCATGATGGCCGGCACACTGCACCAGCTGAGAATGTTATACCCGAAGCCAATAGGGATGCCCTTTGCCTCGTACAGATAACACACCCGGCTGAACCTCCGCATCGCCTCAGTAGTAGCCTGATTCTGGACGCCACCCATATGATAGGCACGGAAGGTCTGGATACCGTCGATGTACTCCACGATGCTGCTGACCGTCTCGGCACTGACCTCATGCTTGGCCACGCCGTATTTGGCAACAACGCGGAAGGAAAGCCACAGATTTGGGATCAGCCCCGCTACCACCAAGAAAAGAATCAGCCCCGCCGGCAGATACACCTTGCATACAAAGCCTACCAGCATGGCGGCCAGCACCGCGTTTTTGGTGATGTTGCCGCTGGAGTGGGTCAGGATCTTCTCGTAGCTGCCCACATCGCTGGTCATGGTATTCACATACTCTCCCACCTGTCCCTGGGTGAAGCGGGAAAGAGGGATCTGTTTGAGTTTGTCACCCAGCCGAAGCCGCAGTCCTTTGGAAACAGCAGCTCCGCCCAGCTGAACCTGCGTGTAACCGGCGGCGTAAATGACCAGTCGAATCAGGAAGATGCCCGCAAGAAACGCAGTCAGCAGCCCGAGCCGCTGTGCGCTCAGGCTGCCCTCAGACAGCCCGGACAGAACCATATAAATGGACAAGTAGCTGCACCCGGACAGCAGCCCTTCCACTACCGTGAGGATCACACCGGAATAGAAGGCCCGATTTTTACGGAACACATTTGCCTCACGCATGCTGCACACCCCCTTCCACGGAATAGGCAATGGCACGGGCAGCCCGGTAATCCGCCCAAGCCCTGCGGTAGTATTCATTTTTCTCCAGCACCTCTTCATGGGTACCACAGCAGGTAATGGTGTTGTTCTCCACTACTGCCACCTTGTCGCACAGCTTGATGGCGCCCAGCCGGTGGGCTACGATCACAACTGTCTTGCCCCGGCACAGGTTTTCAATGGCCCGGTCGATCTCCACCTGGTTTTCCGGATCAGCCGCTGAGGTGGCTTCATCCAGGATCAGAATGGGGGCGTTTTTCAAAATAGCTCGGGCGATGGCAATCTGCTGCCGCTCCCCACCGGAGAAACGGGAGCCGAAAGTACCCACCTTGGTTTCATAGCCCTGGGGCAGCGATTGGATGAAATCATCGATCTGCGCCAGTCTGGCAGCCTCGCGCACCTGCTCCAGTGTTGCTCCCGAGTTCATGCGAATGTTTTCCAGCACGCTTCCCCGGGTCAGAAAGGTCTTCTGGAACACCAGAGAGATATGGTCCAACAGGTCCTCGTAGTCCAGCTCCCGCACATCTCTGCCGCCGATGCGGACCGTTCCCTGGGTCACATCGTAAGAGCGGGCCATCAGCTGGATCACGGTGCTTTTGCCTGCACCGGACACCCCCACCAGCGCCACCTTTTCCCCCGGCGCCACAGTGAGGGAGCAATCCCTGAGCACACCGGTCTTTCCATCGTAGGAAAAGGAGACATGATCCAGGGTAATGCCGCAGGTCTCCGGAAAGGCCGCGCCACTGGAAAAGGTGGGCAGATCCAGGATCTCCTCCACCTTTTTCACGCCGGAAAGCGCCTGAGCAAAGGTGGTGGCCAGTTTTTGCAGGGGCAGGATCTCGGTGAGATACATCCCGCCCACATAGGCAAAGAGCAGAAATACGCTGCCGGTAACGCTTCCCCGGAGGAAAAGCAGGCCGCCTACTGGAACCATCAGCACCATCCCGCACTCCACCAGCAGCAGAAAGGCGGCATAGGGCGGAGCCGTCTTGTGTGTGACCAGGTTCCAGATCCGGTTCTCCTCCTCAATGGCATGGGAAAATTTCTGGAAGGAGCGGCTGCCCATGTTATACGCTTTGATCAGCCGCATACCGGAGATGTACTCAATCATCACGGAATTAAAGCCTACCAGGGAGCGGTTGACATCGGACAAGACCCCCTTCATTCTTCGGAAGATGACCGCCATCACAATGCCGGCCAGGGGCAGCGGGAGCAGGGAGACCAGGGCCAGAGGGGCATTGACGGAGAGCAGATACAGGAAAATCACAACCGGTCCTGTGAGATAGGCCACAAATTCCGGCAGGTTGTGGGCCAGAAACAGTTCCAACTTCTCGATGTCCTCATTGAGAACGGTCTTGACCGCGCCTGTGCTCCGCTCGTCCAAGGCTCCAAGAGACACTTTGGCAAGATGCTCCGTTACCATGCACCGCACTCGAAACAGCGCCCCATAGGCTCCCTTGTGAGACAGCACACCCGAAGTACCCAGCAGCACCAGCCTTCCCACGGTGCCCGCCGTGACCAGCAAAGCGCAGTCGGCGATAACTGCTTTGGTACAGGCGCCGGAGAGCACCGCATCCATCAGCCGGTAAATGCCAATATACGATGTGATGACCAGAATACCGCTGCCAAAGGCACACAAAACGGACAGGATCAGCCATTTCCGTTCCGGCCCGGCCCACTGCAGCAGCCGCATCACCGGTGATGGCCGTTTTTCTTTCATCGTCTGTTCCTCCTTCCCCCGGCTTGACGAGAGCGCCGGGAAGTGATATTTTAGTTAGCAGATACTAACCAACATCCATCCTACCGGCAAAACAGCGGTATCGCAAGGCTTTGGGCGCGGTTCCGGCTGATTGGGGTGGAGATGTGGCTGATCGAGGTGGTGACAGATTATGGCGGCAAATAAAGACTTAGAGCAACAATATGGCCAGGCGATGGAGGAACACGGGTTTCTTCCAGATCCGGAGAACCGGCGTTACGGCTCCATGGGGCTGTGCTGGCGGCACACCTCCCAGCAGGGCGGCGGTTTTTTCTGGACCTACGGGCAGCAGAATCTCTATACCATCAAGATCCATGATTTCTTTTTCCATGAGGATCAGCTGCTGGAGTTCCATTGGCCGGAGAGTCTCAGTGTCACCTGGTATGAATCCATTTCCGGGGAGGAGTTCTCCCCCTGCCGCCGTCTTGTTCCAGGCTGTGTCAAAAGTTTTATCGGAGGTCGGGAACCATACCGGGCGCTCATCCACAGGCAGATCCCCATCGTTTCCATTGGCGTGGAGATCACCCCGGCTTACTACCGGGATTATCTGCGCCGCCAGTTTCCCCAGGAGTATCAAAGCCTGCTGGAGTCTTTTCAAACGCTGGATCAGACAGAACACTTCCCGGAAATGGTGCAGCTCTTGAAACAGGTGCGCGACTACCGGGGGGAGGGGCTTCCCGCCCGTTTGTTTTATGATGGGAAGGTGGCGGAGGCGGTGGCGCTGGTGGCAGAGCGGCACCTGAAGCGCAAGAACCGCCGTTCTGTCAGTGCGGAGGATATGGTACGGCTGGCCGATGTGGCAGCCTTCATCACGGCCCACTGTGCGGATGAACTGCCGCTGGAACGTCTCAGCCGTATTGGCTGCATGAGTATTTCCAAGCTGAAGGATGCCTTCCATGTCCGGTATGGCTGCACGATTACCCAGTACATTCAGGGGCAGCGCACGGAGCAGGCTGGGCGGCTGCTGCGGGAAACCGACCTGCCGGTGAGCCAGGTGGCGGCCATTGTTGGGTATCAGAATCCCAGCCGTTTCGCGGAGATCTTCCGGCGAAACACCGGACGCTCCCCTGCGGAATACCGCAGAGCATGCTGGAGTTCCTTCACGGAGGTAAACGATATGGAAAGGAAAGATTCTTTATGAAAATACAGTATTTTGGAGATCCATCTAATCCCAAAATCGTTGTTCTGCACCCCATGCTTCTGGACGGGAAAAGTATGCTGCCTCTGCTGGGCGAACTGCGGAACAGTCATTGTGTGATCGCGCCGGATCTGACAGGCCATGGAACAGATACTGGGATCTTTCAAAGCGCCCAACAAGAGGCAGCAACGCTGGCCGGCTGGCTGACAACGCAGGGATGGATTGATCTGAAGTTAGTGTTTGGTGCATCCATCGGTGCCGTGGTGGCGATGCAGTTGATTGCCATGCCCACATTCAAAGTTCACACCGCAGTCTTAGAGGGATGCCCCCTCCATTCCAATGCTGCTTTTCTACGGATGATGGCGACCCGTATGTTTCTGTCAAAACATCGGAAAGCACAGCAACATCCCGGTTTGTCTGCACAGCGGATGACAAAAATCTATGGGGAGACGCTCGGCCTTATCATGGGGCACACCTTTGAACAAATTCGTCCGGAAACTTTGCAAGCCATCGCTGCCGCCTGTTCGGACTGCACCTTTCCCAACTATCCAAAGGAGTTGGAAGCTCACCTGTTTTTTGAGTATGGCAGTGAAGACATCAGCGCCAAGACCGCGCGCAGGGTTGTCTCAAAGCACTATCCGTCTGCTTCCTTTACAATCCGGGAAGGCTATGTTCACTGCCAATATCCCGCCGTTCTGGGAGAGCAGTATTCCAAGGTATTGGAGGAATACCTCGCCAGGGAACTTCACTAATAGAACCCAAGAGGCCGCATGGGGAACATTCCACCATGCGGCTTTTTCAATCGTCAGCAATCGGCAGAACAGAATCGGCTTTTCCTGTGTTCTGTCCGTCCCGGCCTGCTTTCTGAAATGGAGAACAATTCTCTCAATGTAGGGAGAGCGTCCATGGTAACAGACACATCGTCGGGCATTTCTCCTTCATCAAAGTGGAGGATGCGGGAACAGGTACGACTGACAAATTCAAAATCATGTGTGACAATAAAGATGACTTTTCCCATATCAGAAAGCCGCCGGATCAGACCCGCAACCTGTGTCATGCTGTCAAAATCCAGCCCGCTGGTCGGTTCGTCAAACACCAGCAGGTCTTTCCCACAAATCATGCTGACCGCTACCGCCACCCGCTGCTTTTGACCTCCGGACAGGGTA
This sequence comes from Pseudoflavonifractor phocaeensis, assembly GCF_016901955.1. GTDB lineage: Bacteria > Bacillota > Clostridia > Oscillospirales > Oscillospiraceae > Flavonifractor > Flavonifractor phocaeensis_A. Next base: position 33,530 of record NZ_JACJLC010000025.1, on the reverse strand, counting down.
TTGGGGTGGCGGTCTCTGAATGGGGCCAGGGCCAACTCCTCCAGTGTTGCGTCAACGAGCGTCTGTTTCGGATTGCGAATACCGAATGTACATTCTGACTCCACACTATCCGCAAAAAACTCGTAATTCACATCCTGCATGACCATATAGGAATGCCGCAGGCGATCTTTGTGATCCATGGACAGACCGTTCCAAAAGAATTGACCATCACAGGCCTTATGAAGCCCGCACAAAGCACGGGAAAAGGTCGTTTTTCCGGCCCCATTGTGGCCAACGACACCAATTACCTCTCCCTTTGCAGCTGTAAGGCTGATGTCGTGCAAAATGGTTCTCTTCTTATAGTGAGGGGCTACATTGTTAAGTTCCAAGATAGGATCTGAAACAGGCGCAAGGGAATGATACCGCGGCGGGAGAACACGATGCAAATCAATCGCTCGAAGGCCCATTCGTTCTCGGGTTTCCTCCGACAGCTGCCGAAATGCTTCCGGCGTAAAGACCTGTGTGATTTTCCCATGTTCTAAATACACAATTCGGTCCACCAGATCCATCAAATAGTACAACCTATGTTCTGCAATCAATATGGTTTTCCCCTGCGATTTGATCAGCCTGAGATGTTCTCCCAATTCTTGAATGGAACGCATATCCAAATTGGAGGACGGTTCATCCAAAAGATATATTTGAGGATTCATCGCATAGACCGAGGCAAATGCTATCTTTTGCTTTTCTCCACCGGATAACTCGAAGATGTTGCGATTACGGAGGTTTTCAATGTGCAGTTCTGCCGATGTCCGATCCACGCGTTCTCTCAACTGGCAAACTGGAAGTGCTTGATTTTCAATACCAAAAGCGATCTCGCTGTCTGTATCCACATTAAAAAACTGTGTCCTTGGGTTTTGAAACACCGATCCAACCTTTGCGGCAATCTGGTGCATGGGAAGATCACGGACTTCCTGACCATCCACCAGTACGCTGCCCGCCAGTTCTCCTGCGTAGAATTGCGGGATCAAACCGTTTACAAGCCTCGTGATGGTGGTCTTCCCGCAGCCGCTCCGGCCACAGAACAGCACACATTCTCCGTCCTCTATGGTCAGGTTGATGTCATGCAGCCCGTCTCCTTTTTGTCCTTGATAAGTAAATGATACATGCTTTAACTCGATCATCCCAGCATCCCCTTTCCATAAAGCCCGACAGCCAGTGCGCATGCAAAGCAAAAGACTGCCGCAATATCCATCAATCCGATATGGATCTGCACCAGACAAGTTCGAGGCTTTGGGTTTTCAATGCCGCGGGTGATGGAAGCGATGGACAGTTCATCCGCCGCTTTGGATGCCGCCATCATCAACGGAACATAGATACACTCCACCGTTATTCCGGGATGTGTCAGGAACCCCTTAAGCGAGGGCGAGACGTCCCGCATCCGCATTGCGTCCTTGATAAACCGCCAATCCTCCTGAATGGTAGGGATATAACGCAGCATGACCGCCAAGGGGATTACCAGCTTTTGCGGTGCATGGATGCGATTCATCGCCGAGAGGAATTCGCTGACCTTTGTAGTGGAAATGACAATGCCGGACAGCATCCCGCAGGGGTAGACCTTATGGAACAACCCCAAAAAAGCGATAAACATGGTGCGCCAAGTTCCGGTCATGGTATCCATGATCCAGATGGTGAGCAGAACGATCAGCGCATAGAACAGTACTCCCTTCCAGGCATACTTCCACTTTCCGAAGCAAATGCCGAGTAGCCCGATCAGCACCACAAGGCCCAGTTCGTAGAATAAGGATGGAGCCATCATGGCTGAAAGGATGCACAACAGGAGCAGTAATATCTTCGTTCTGGGGTCCAGCCACAGTCCGCGCGTGGATAACACTCCGCCAGTCATGCGGTGATCCCAGCCTTTTCAAACTGCTTTTTCAGCAGCTTTCCACCAATCCAACCACTGAACGCAGCAATCGCCAGCGTTCCGATAATGATGACAGCCAACAGCCAGGAGGGAGCAGATGCGCTCATTGTGTCAATATAGGACTGTTCCGTGCCGTTTTCCAGCATCGTGCTGGCCCAGCCTTGCGGATCAATAAAAAACACCACATAGGTGTAAATGCCGCCCAGCGACATCAGCATATAGGACAGCAGATTGACCGCCTTATTGCGGTAATGTCCCGCACCAGCTACCAGATCGGCGATAATTCCCATTCCGATATAGCCTAAAGAAAAAGCCCAGTGCATTCCGGTAACGAACCAGATGATCCCCATAATGATGCCAAGAATGGTGACACTCCACCGCTTCTGAACCTTGGCGATCATCAGAAGATATACAGGGCCGCACAGCAATGCTGCACCCATTGGCATATAGAATGTCAAAACTGGGTTTGGTGCAAAGAAAATACCGCCAATCATGGTAAACACCAAGAAAATTGCGCTGAAAATGCCGGTTGTCACAAGATCTTTGACAGTAAGACTCTTTTTTGCGGGATTGATTTGGTTGCTCATGTTGATCCTCCTATTTTGCAATGCGTTGACTTTATGGGATAGGTATGCTATCCTTTGGTTAGAGATAGCTAACCGTTATATATCATTACACCATGTACAATCTGCTTTCAATCATTTGGAGTGAGGTTCGTCTTATCATTTCAAAAATTCGTCTAATCATTGCAAAACAAGGGAGGCGTATCTATTGTAATGACCGGTATCATCGAGCAATACTATGCGCCATTACTGAAAAAGCACGGTTTTGTACCGGAACCAGATAATGATCAATATGGTCCTCTGGGCCTTTGCTGGAGGCTATCTCCGGAAGTTGGCGAAGGTTCCTATTGGACCTACGGACAAAGGGATTTGTTCGACATCAAGATACACAACTTCTCTTTCAATAAGGATTTTATGTTGGAATTTGATCTCCCGGAATGTCTCAGTATTACCCGTTACGATTCCATCTCCGGTGAAGAGTTGTCTCCGTATCGCCGGTTGTCAGCCGGATGTATCAAGACCTATGTGGGCGGTTACAAACCATATCAAGTAATCGTCCACAAAAATATACCGGTTCGATCCATCGGCATCGAGATCACTCCCGCATATTATGAGGATTACCTGAAAAAACAGTATCCGGAAGAATATCGGAATCCCATCGAGGCTTTTCGGAAAATTGATCAAACAACAGAGTTCCCGGAAATGTACAGGCTTCTTTCAGAACTACAGAACTACCGCGGAACCGGAATTGCGGCCAAACTCTATTATGAGAGCAAGGTAGCTGAGGCGCTCTCTCTGGTGGTTGAATATCAAAAAAAGCGTTCAGTTTCTGATCATAAACTGGTTTCTCAGGATTTGGAACGGATTCAAACCGTTGCGGCCTATCTGAGTGATCATTACGCTGGTGAAGTCCCCATAGAACGTCTGGCACAAATTGCCTGCATGGGTACGACAAAGCTCAAAAGCAGCTTCAAGAAGGTCTATGGTTGCACGATCACAGAGTATATGCAGCAGCGCCGCATGAGTCAGGCAGAATATCTGCTGGCTCATACCGATCTGCAAATTGGTCAGATTGCTCAGACGATAGGATATTCTACATCCAGCCGATTTGCGGAACTGTTTCGAAGAAGCACTGGCTTGCTCCCGCTGGAGTACAGGAAAATGGCAAAGCGAAAGTGATACAAAGCCAAAATCCAAAGAATCATCCCAAAACAGTATGTGGGGAGGCAGATCTGCCTCCCCACATACTGTTTTCATATCCGCCATCCCTCAGCCCGCTGTCGGATCTCGATAAAGTTCCGGTAAGTTCCCTCCTGGCTCAACAGCTCCTGATGGGTGCCCTGCTGAGCAATGCGGCCATCCTCCACCACTAAAATCCGGTCTGCGTTTTGGATCGTAGCCAGACGGTGGGCAATGGTGATGATGGTTTTCCCCCGCACCAGAGCAGAGAGCGCCTCCTGGATCTCATGCTCATTCTCCGGGTCCACGCTGGCGGTGGCCTCATCGAGAATGATGATGGGGGCGTCCTTCAGCAGGCACCGGGCGATGGAAATGCGCTGCTTTTCTCCCCCGGAGAGGTTGGAACCGCCCTCTCCCACCATGGTGTCGTACCCTTGGGGCAGCGCCATGATGAAGTCATGGCAGCGGGCCGCTTTGGCTGCGGCGATCACATCCTCCTCGGCAGCATCCAGGCGGCCGAAGCGAATGTTATTGCGGATGGTGTCGTGGAACAGGTACACATTCTGAAATACCATGGCAATGTTGCGCAGGAGGCTGTCGCAGGTCATCTCCCGGATGTCATGGCCGCCCACGGTGATGCGTCCCTGATCCACATCATAAAACCGGGCCAGCAGCGCGCAGAGGGTGCTCTTCCCGCTGCCGGACGGCCCTACAATGGCGGTGGCGCTATTTTGCGGCAGCCGGAAGGAAACATCGTGGATTACCTCCCGTGTTCCGTAACCGAAGGAGACATGGTCAAAGGAGATGTCGTAACGCTCCAAAGAGATGTCTTTCCCATCCTGATCCGGCAGTTCCGTTTCCTCCAGTTCTTCCAGACGGTCCAACACCGAGTCCGTGACAGAAAGGATATGGGCGGCGTCGTTGATGGACTCCACACTGCCGAAGATCGTGAAGGAAAACATGGCAGCCATCAGGAGCACCGGCAGCTCCAAGGTTCCGTTCATAGTCTGCCAGCCGGCGGTGAGCACCAGGCCAACAGCTGCGGCCTTCAGAGAAAACAGGTGCAGGCAGTTCCAGGGCACAAAGCCAAACTCGTTTTTGATACGGATGTCCTTATTGGCCCGGCATGCCTCAAAAAAACGCTGGGAGGACACCCCCTCCTGGCCAAAGGATTTGACCACCGAAAGGCCATGGATGTACTCAATGGCCGCCCCGGACAATGCCTCTTGGGCCCGATGTCCCACCGGAGCGGTGCGGGCACTCTGCCGCCCGATGCCGCGGAGGGCAAAGGCGGACAGCAGCACGCCCACCACTGCCACCAGCGCCGCCTCCGGGCAGAAGAACGCCATGCACAAAACGATGACCAGTACCTGCAGATAGCCGTTGATGACTGCATCCACCATCTTCATGCTTTGCAGCTCCAGGGTACTCAGTTCCGTAGTCAGAGCAGCCAGAATGTCGCCCAGGTTATTCTTGGAGAAATACCCCAAGGAAACCCGTTTGAGCAGGTCACCAAGTTCCAGTCTCTGCTGCGCCGCCCGCTCTGTTCCGATACTCTCCTGGAGCCGGTTTTTCCAGTAAGCACACACGAAGCGCAAAACGATCAGCAGGATGATCCCGCCCAGGCACAGCCAGGGGAGCCTGGCGTCCAGCGCCGTCCCCTCCTGGGCACTCTCGATGACCAGCCCAAGGGCCCAGGCCGCCAGCATCACCGGCCCGGCGGCGGCCCAGGTGGCAAGAAACGAACAGAGGCTTCCGAGATACAGCCGTCTGTGGTACCCCTTTGTCCAACGCAGAATCCGATTCATACTCCGAAACATCGTCAAGCCTCCTTTCCAACCGCCCAGTTCTGGGCACCCACATGGGCCTGCCATAGCTTTTGATATAGCGGGCATCGGCTGAGCAGCTCCGGCTGTGTGCCTTTGTCCACAATACGGCCCTTCTCCAGCACCACGATCTGGTCGGCGTTCTGAATCGTGCTCAGCCGGTGGGCAATAACCAGCAGCGTTTTCCCCCGGGAGAGCGCCATCAGGGAACGCTGGATCTTGTCCTCATTCTCTGGATCGGTAAAGGCGGTGGCCTCGTCCAGAATGACAATGGGGGCGTCCTTCAGAATCGCGCGGGCGATGGCGATCCGCTGCCGCTCCCCACCGGAGAGCTGCTTGCCCGCTTCACCCGCTGGGGTATCCCATCCATGCTCCAGCCGCCCTAAAAACTCCTCACACTGAGCAGCCCTGGCAGCCGCCCAAACTTCCTCCTCCGTGGCGTCCGGCTTCCCCAATCGAATGTTTTCTTTCAGAGAGCAGTCAAAGAGGAAATTGTCCTGTGTCACGAAACTGACCTGATCCGCCAGCTGCTTCAGTGTGAGATTCCGAATATCCACACCGCCTATGGCAATGCAGCCATCCGTCACATCCCAGAACCGAGCGATAAGCCGGGCTGCCGTAGATTTGCCGCCACCGGAGGGACCCACCAGAGCGGTGAAGGTGTTGGCGGGAAGTTCCAGATCAATGTGACGCAGCACAGTGTCCTCTTCTTTCCCGCTATACGAGAAGGACACATCCCGCAAAGTGATACCGCTGCCGGAGAGGCGGGCGGGCTCGGACGCCTCGGGCAGCTCCTCCAGATCCAGCAGATGCCGAGTGTCCCGGACGGCAAATTCCATGCTCTTCATGGAATTGAGAAAGGCTGCAGCCTGCACCAGCGGGGACACGATACCCAGCACCAGCATCAAGCACAGAGCCAGCCGGGCCGGGTCCAGGACGCCGGTCTGATACAGGGCGATCCCAACTGGCAGGGTGGCCAGCAGCGTGGTAGGCAGGATAGACAGGCACAGGTTCATGGACTTCCAGGTGCAGCGGAACCAATCCAGCGTGAAGTCACGAAAACTGGTCACTGCCCGGACGAATTTCTCATAGGAGGCACCGCTCTGGTTGAAAGCCTTTACCACCTCGATGCCCTCTACATACTCCACGATGATACTGTTGACCTGAGCATTGGCTGCCATATAGGCGGCATACTTTTCGTTGTAGGTCCGCAGGCTCGCCGCCATGGGGATCAGCGCGGCCGGGATCGTAGCAAGGGAGGCAAGGCCCATCCGCCAATCCATGGCAAAGAGGGCGATCACCACCACGATAGGCAGCAGCACATTGGAACTCAATTCCGGTATCATGTGGGCCAGCGGCGGCTCAATGTCCTCGATCCGATCCACGATGGTGCTTTTGAGGGAACCGACGGGCTTCGACAGCACACTCCCCAAGGGGGCGTGCATCAGCTTATGGGCCACTTGACGGCGCAGGCCCTCCAAAATGGTGTAGGCAGACACATGAGCCAGCATAGTAGAAAAGGCGTAAAAAGCCACCTTGACCGTATATCCCGCCAGACACACTCCAGCCCATCGGAGAAGCTCCGTTCCGGAGGCCGACTGATGGATAAACAGGCGAAGGATCTCATAGACCCCCAGATACGGCACAAAGCCCCCCACCACGCTGATAATTGCGCATATAACAGACAAGACCAGCTTTCCCCGGCAGGGACCGGCAAAGGAGAGCAGGATGGCCAGCCAGCTGCGTTGTTTCACAAAACCACTCCTTTCAAAAAATAGGGCATGGTGAGACATCTCTCACCATGCCCTATTGTATCGGTTCTTACCCGTGCTTGCCGCTCCGCACAGCCAGCGTCACTCCGTTTCGTCAGGAAAAGAGAGAACGGGATTCCCGCCGCCTCGCCGGTATTCCAGCGGAGTTTGTCCCTTCACCGCCCGAAAAGCCGCGGCAAATTTGCTGGAGCTGTCATAGCCCACCGCTCCGGCGATCTCTGTAACGCTGGCCTCCGGTTCTTTCCGAAGCAGCAGAGCCGCCCGATCCATCCGCAGTGCCCGCATATAGGTGTTCACCGGACTGCCATATATGCTTTTGAAGCAGGCCTTCAGAGTGGTTAAAGGGATCTGGTACTGTCTGGACAGAGCCTCCAATGTGATATGCTGATCCAGATGCTCTGCCAGGTAGGAGCGGATAGCCTTGACTGTCTCCACCTGAGAACGGTAAAAATATGGCTTTTCCGTTCCACTTCCCAATTCCAGGGCGTCGAGATACAGCAGCAGCTCCAGGATCTTTACCCGGAAGTAGGGCATTTTGATCCGCTCCGGTACGGCACAAAGCTCCTGGAAAATGTGATCCACCGAGGGTGCTCCGTGAATGACCTGCGGCCGGGCATCCGGGCAGAATTTCCGCTGAATGGCGGCCAGATCCAAAGGATAGTCTCCCGCCAGACGAGCCAGTTCCATTGGCGCCATGGACAGGTCAAAGCACATGGAGATGCCATGATAGTGGAACAACGGGAGAGAAAAGTATCCTTTGTGCTTCAGGCGGCGATCCACTTTCAGGTCACCTGCCTCCACATAGGAGAACGCGTCGTCGCCCACAGCGTATTCCATCCGGCCCTCCCGGCAATAGTCGATGCAGAGGAGATCCTGCCGGGTCTCAAAAGAGGAGTCGCAATAGGCCATGTGGAAATCGTTATACAGGATGGTAGTACCGGGGAACACCTCGTAGACGGTCATGGTTCCCTCGCCGCTCTCATTTCGCAGCTGATAAACGCTGCACCCACCGCTCTTGGCCAGGAGGCGCAGATCCGGCTGGCTGTCCTGTAAAAATGCCACTGCGGCTCAGCTCCTTTCTCAAAGTTCCAGCACCCGATCACAGGCACACTGGAGAAATTCGCGGTCATGGGTTACCACCAGAACCACCCGCCCCTCGTCCGCCAGTTCCCGTGCGCAGCGAGCCACTTCCTGCATCCTTGCATAGTCCAGGCCACTGGTGGGTTCGTCGAATACCAGCAGCGGCTTTGGGGACAGCATGGCGGTAGCCACCGCCAAACGCTGCTTCTGCCCGCCGGAGAGGGCCATAGGGTGCTTTTCCCGGAACGCAAGCAAATGGAGTCGGTCCAACACCTCCTGAATGCGCTGGTCGGAGAGCCCTTCCGCAGCCAGCCGACACTCTCCCCACACACTGTCGGAAAAGAGCTGATGGTTCACATCCTGCATGACGCAGTAGGCGATCCGCTGCCGCTGCTTCGGACCAAGGACGCGGCCATTGAGTCGGATCGTTCCGGCACTCTCCCGCATCAGGCCGCACAGGCAGCGGGAAAGAGTACTCTTTCCAACGCCGTTGTCGCCTGTGATGGCAAGCACCTCCCCCGGGCGGGCGGAGAAGGAAAGGTTTTGAAATACCGGCGGCTCCCGCTTGTACCGGCAGTACAGGCCCTCCACAGACAGTCCATCCTGTTCCCCTGCAGCGCGGGAGGTCGGCAGAGTCACCTGAGTAGGCGTGAGCGTGCGAAGGCCCAGAGCGATCCGTTCTGTCTCAGTCAGCCGCCGGAACTCTGCTCCGCTCCAGATCCGCTCCACGATCCCGTCCCGCAGATAGACGGCCCGATCTATGAGATCCGCCAGAAAGTATAGCCGATGCTCCGCAATGAGAATGGTGTGTCCCTGACGTTTCAGGTATGCGATTTGATCATGGAGTCTTTCGATGGTTTCCCGATCCAAATTAGCCGTAGGTTCATCCAGAATATAGAGTTCCGGCCTCATGGCATAGACCGAGGCAAAGGCCAGCAGTTGCTTTTCTCCTCCTGACATAGTGAAGATATTCCGGCCCCTCAGCCGCTTCAGGTGCAGGCGGTTGGTGGTGTCGTCCAGACTGCGGAGGATTTCACCCCGGGCCACGCCCTGGTTTTCCAGGCCAAAAGCCAGCTCGCTGTCGGAATCCAGATTAAAAAACTGACTTTTGGGGTTCTGGAAAACAGACCCCACCTGCCGGGCCAGTTTGTAAAGAGGCTGTTCCCGCACCGGTGCGCCGTTGAGCAGAACCTGTCCGGTCAGCGTGCAGTCCTCTGTAAATGCCGGGATCAAGCCGTTGACCAGCTTGGTGATGGTGGTTTTTCCGCAGCCGGAAGCGCCGCAGAGCAGGACACACTCGCCCGGTTTGATGGTCAGATCCACATGGGTGAGGGTGCCCGCATCTTTTGTATAGGAAAAGGATACATCCTGCAGCTTTACCATGGAAACACCCCCAATTTGACCGCCAGGAGGGCAGCAGTCAACCCCACGCCCACAAGGAACGCGGCGCCGTCCACCGGCGAGGCCCGCAGCTCCACCAAACTGGTCTTAGGCGCCGGGTCCTCGATCCCTCGTGTCACTGCCGCTGCGGACAGCTCCTCCGCTGTGCCGGTAGCGGAGACCATCAGGGGAACCATGATCCCCTCCAGTTTTGCCAATCCCCGGATGCCCCGCAATCGCATCGCATCCCGGATATAGCCTGTCTCTTCCCGAATGGCGGGAAAGTACCGCAGCGTCACCGAGACGGCCACAATCAGCCGCTGAGGGAAGTGGATCTTCCGCATTCCAGCCACCAGATAGGGCATAGGCGTCCGGCGAAGCATAAGGAAGCCGATCATCAGGCAGGGCATCATCCGGCGGGCATAGTTAGCGAAAATGGAAAAGCTGGTAGCAGCCCATCCCGGCGCGGCCGGCAGAATCCAGTATTGCAGGCACAGAATTCCTCCAAAAATCAAGAGGCTTTTCCCCGCCATGGTAAAGCAGTGATGGAGCAACATCAGGAACAGGAGAAAACCGATCCATGTCATTTCCATCCAAAAAGGCTGCTCACTGAAGGCCGCCAGATTGGCGAAGACCAGCAGAGCAAGACCCACCCTGGGGTCGAACACCAAACAGCGCCGCGCCTCATCCATGTTACAGAATCCCCGCCTTCTCAAAGTGCTTGCGGAACATTCCCCTGGCCAGCAGGATACCCAGAATAGCTCCCACGATAGGCGCCCCCACCAGAACCACGATCATACCCGGAGAAGTCAATGCCGCCAAGGTGGAGACATAGGCTTCCGGCATTCCCTGCTGGCTGATCTGCGCCAGAAAGCTGTCCCGCATGATCCAGATAGGCAGCGGGGAGCCGATCATCCCCAGCGAGAAAAATACGTAGGCCAAAGCGTTGCCACGGAAAGACCGGTAATGACTCCGAACTCTGATAAACTCCGCCAGAGCGCAGCTCACTGCAAAAGCGATAAGGATCACCACCGTGAACTGCCCAGTAACAAAATAGATCAAGGCCGTAATAAAGCCCATCAGGACCACCGCGCCGGTCTTTGGCACCTTGGCGCACATCATCAGGAATGGGATCCCCGCAAATACGGCGATCAGGCTGGGCATCAAAATCCAAAGCAGGGGATGCAGACCGCTGAGAAGCATAAAAGCAAAGTTGATGACAAAGTAGATGGCGGAGAAAATTCCCACCGTAATGATGTCCTTCCCCGTCATCCCTTTTTTCTGCGTGTTCATGATGTACCGCTCTCCTTTGATGTAGTTAGATTATGCTAACCGTTATTTCTGAGAAAAGGCGCTCAGCGCGCCCCTTCTTACTGAGTATAGCGGCACATCGCTGTTCTTTCCGCTCCGATTGGACGGCTTTATCCCGTTTAGTCATGGAATTTAGCGCTGTGACAGAGATGTACCATCTTCACCATACCAAACCGGTCCGAAACCGCCATGCTGATCTTGGTGGACAGCTTCAATCCGGTTCGGGGGATATGGCGGTAATAGGGCTCCTCAGCCAGCACCCTGACCCCGCCGCCTATTTTCCCGGACAACTCCGCCGCGGAATCCACATAGAAAAACATCTGTGCGTCCCCGTGGCCCACCTGCTTCATGTATTTCTTTCGCATCATGGCCATGCCGCTTTTGCTCACGGTATCAAAGACGATTTCAATCTCTCCAAACCCCGTGAGCATCCGCAGGAGGCCCACAACCTTGCTTTCCTCAAAATAGTGGAACAGACCGCCGGCGATGACCAGAATAGGAGCGTCCGGCACATCGGCGCGGATCTGCTTGATCCAGTCTTCAGCAAAGGCATCTCCGGCGAGATAGGTCTCCCGCTCCGGCTCCGGCAGCAGCTCCCGCCGATACTTCACCACATGGGGCAGATCCACCGCATACCAACGCGTCTTCCCATTGTCGCAGCGGTAATAGGCCGTCTCCAGGCCACAGCCAAGCTGGGCAATGACACCGTTTGGCCTGCGGTCCAGAAACGCCCGGATGAACCGGTCCATATTGGCAGAACGGACGGCGGAGGCCAGTAGGGTATACTGGCTCTGGCTGTCCTGCTTCAGCAGACCGAACGGCAATTTCTCTTTTAACTCCAGCGCCTTTTGATCGTATAAAATCCGCGGGCAGTACTCGCTGGCATAGATCCTGCCCAGCATGGGGACAAACAGCGTGTCCTCTACAACGCCCAACTTGGACATGGTCAACCCTCCTGTTTGGACAAATTACTTTCTGCCCACAAGCAGCCGGGAAGAGCCCAGCATCATCATGGCAGCCCGGCGGCGTGAACCGAAGGCTTCTTCCGCGGTATCAATGAGCCGGACATCCTGATAGCCCATCTCCCGCAGTTTTTGGGCAAAGGCATCCATATCGCCGTACAGCCTGGGTTTCATATCATCGTTCAGCGCGAAGACGCCGCCTTTTTTCAGCACCCGCAGGCTCTCCAGCAACAGTTTGTGCATATCGGCTCCCATGACATTGTGGTAGACATAGTTGCTGATGACCGCGTCAAAACTCTCATCGGGGAAATCCAGATGATTAGCGTCACCATGCCGGAACACACACCGGGAGGCCACGCCTTCACTTGCGGCGTTTTTCTCACAGAGGGCCTTGCTGTAATTGTAAACAGCTCCCCAGTAGTCCATGCCAGTGACCTTTGACTCCGGCCAGGTCAGGGCCGCACGAATCGACAGGGCTCCGGAGCCGCAGCCGACTTCCAAGAGACTGCCCTGGCCGTCATAGTCCAGATGAGAGAGAACGACCCGGTGAACCTGTTCCATGATCCCGCCGCCGCCAAAGGCATACTGGCGCCTGATCCATGTGATCCAGACCAGCAGGGCTGCCAGCGCCGCCGTAACAACTGAGAGCAGAACGCCGAGAGCTGTGATGTGGAACACCGAAAAGGAGAGTATGGCCAAAACCACGCCCAGAGCCGTAATGCCGCCGATAATATAGAACACGGGATTGGACATCCAGCTCCCGTAGTCTTCGCCGTGACTGCCGAGACGAATTTCTGCTTGTTGATTACGCTTTTGCTGCATTTGATTTTCCTCCTGTTGTTCAATATTTGTGTACAATTCGTTTACGGGTGTTTCTCCTTCGCCTTCCGGCAGACAAAAGAGGCTATGCCCTGAACGGTGCGAACCTTTGCCGGCCCGAATGTTTCCTCCAGACGATGCCACAGGCTCTCCGCCGTCTCAAAGGGCGGGGTGAACCAGCCCTTTGGCACATACAGTCTGCGGACCAGCCAGTCGGTGCGGCGGTTTTGTCCCCGCACATAGAAACAGCCGCAGAAGGTCCCGCCGGGCCGCAGTACGCGAACGATCTCCCGCCAGGCGGCCTCCTTGTCCGGGAACGCATGAAAGCCGTTGAGTGAGAGTACGATGTCGAAACTGCCGTCCCCAAAAGGCAGCCCCCCAACATCCCCCTGCTGAAAACGCACATGGGAAAGTCCCTCGCCCCGGCATTTTGCCCGTTCCAGCATCTCCAGCGAGTAATCCAGGCAGGTGATCTCCGCCTCCGGCATTTCCCGATAGAGGGGCATGGTCAGTATGCCGGTACCCACGGGGACTTCCAGCAGTCTTCCGGAAAACCCCTCCGGTATTCCGGAAAGGGCGGCGCAAAGGTAGTCCTGGGTTTCCGCACGGCCCATTTCCCATACCAGACTGCACACCGCCCGGCCTGACAGGGTGGAACAGGTGATCATGCCATCATAAAATGTCCGTTTGCCTCCCAATCCCCGGTAGGCTTTTTGAATCCGCTCTTCTTGTCCCATTTTTCACCTTCACTCACTCAAGCACCCAGCGCCACATCCAGCGTCATCATGAGGGCAGAGCTGGTACCAAACAGTGCGGGCCCCACATTGGAGCGCTTTTTCACTGATATCTTCGGAATCATGTCATCGAATGCCGCTGAAAGCCACACTCTTCATTCATCTTTTTTCCCTTCCTCCAGCGGCCCCTCTGGGGGTATGGGAAACAATTTTTGTACCCCATCATCTTGACTGCCGGACTGATGATTTGAAAAGGAGCAGTCATGCGGCACATCTTGTTTTCTTACCGTTCACCAAAATATATCGATGAGCAGCCCCAGCCCTGCCTGGGCTGCCGCCAGGATGGGACACATCAAAAACGGCCACTGGAGCAGGTACTCCGGCAGAGCGTAGTCCTTCATCCAGGCGTTGAACCTGTAGCCGGGGTGCCCTTCGGTCCCCGGAATGATAAACCGTCTTTTCGCCTTCCTCTGAACCAGCCAAAAATCCAGAAAGAACAGGTCGCAGAAATTGACCATCATCCACTGGATATACCCGGTCAGAGCCAGAGGCCAGAACCCTGTTGTCCCACCTTCCATGGTACTGACCGCGCCATAAAGCAGAAGGGGCAGCAGCTCCCCAAAACAGATCCAAATCCAGTAAAAGCGGTTTTCCGCACTGGTGGGCGGATCTTTTGCCGCCTTGATGATGGCGGGCGGATAACCGGGGAACATCAGCCGAGGCTTATACAGCGCCACCAGTCCGGCAAACAGGTTAAAGTAGGCCGCCATAGCGAACCCGTCCAAAACGGTGCGCGTCCAGTTCATACACATCCCCTATCACGATCATCTGCTCGTATTCTGGGTGGAAAAAATCGGTTAGGTATCATCATTCTGCAAAGTCAATCCGGACGATCTGGAGGCGCATCGGTCCGTCGGCCAGCTTCGCCAGCAGCCGGTGGACGGGGCGAACCGCCGGATCATGAAGCGATTGATAGCCCAGCATATAGCCCCGGCTGGAAACAGAAAACAGCGGCGACCAGGGCTCCAGCTCCCCCTTGGCGTCCTTGACGGAGAAATAGGCCCCCACATCCCGGATGCCCGCCTGCTTCACCCAGGTTTTCAGCATCAGCCGGACAGCCGTTTGCCCGGCCGCGTCAAAGACCAGCCGCCCTCCTGGGAAGCGTTTTGCGATGCCTGTGACCAGAGCTTTCACCTCTTCTGTCGTGAAGTAATAGAAGACTCCGGCGGCAAACAGCACCACCCCATCATCAGGATCATTGCGGACGGCATCCATCCAGCGCGGGTCTTTCAGATCAAAGGTCAGGTTTTTCTCCCGCTCTCCGGGCGGAAGCAGGCGATCCCGCAGTTCAATCACATCCGGCAGGTCGATATTCCAGATGCTGCACCGGCCGTTGTCACAGGCCCGCCCGGTGTTGTCCAGACCGCAGCCCAGATTGATGACGGCCGCTCTGGGATGGGCATTCAGATAGTCCCGCACCTCCCAGGCGAGGTCATTCTGGCGCATGGCGACCTCCAGCGCGCCGAAGGTCTGCATCAGACCGTTTGCCCGCCGCTCCAAAGGGGAGAAGTCGTAGTCCACCTTCTCCATCAGTATGGCCGCCGCGGCATCCTGATACAGTCCGGGGAACCGCCGCGAGCAGATCCACCGGCCATACAGCGGGATGATGAGCGTCTCCTGCACGGAGTCCTTCTCGATTTTGTACTTCTCCATAGGCCCTCCTCAAAAGACACGGTACTCTACGCTTGATTATAGTTAGCAAACGCTAACCAGTCAAGTGATTTTCCATTTTCAGTATCAATTGCCCCTTCAAGCGCAATCTCCCGGACACAACAAGAGTGCCGCCGCCGGAATATACCCGGTGGCGGCACTCCTCTTTTCATGATGGTTTGGGCGTTCCTCCTCTTAGAGCTTCCACTGGCCGGACTCTTTACGGCCGGATACGAACGCTTGATACAGGCCCTCCTGGGCCATGAGCTGGCTGTGGGTGCCCCGCTGAACGATCTGTCCGCCGTCCAGCACCAGGATCTGGTCGGCGTTGCGGACCGTCTTCAGCCGGTGAGCGATCATCAGGATAGTCTTATCCCGGGTCAGAGCTTCGATGGCCTTTTGCAGTCGGTCCTCATTCTCCGGGTCTACATTGGCGGTGGCTTCATCCAGAATCACGATGGGAGCATCCTTCAGGATAGCCCGAGCAATGGAGATGCGCTGCTTCTCGCCGCCGGAAAGACTGGAACCACCCTCGCCGATGACGGTGTCATAGCCTTGGGGCAGGGTGAGAATGAAGTCGTGGCAACAGGCTTTCTTCGCCGCAGCCACCACTTCCTCGTGGGTGGCATTGGGGCATCCAAACTTGATGTTATTTTCCACCGTGTCGGCAAAGAGATAGACCTTCTGAAATACCATGGAGATCTGATCCATCAGGTCCTCCAGAGTATAGTCCTTCACATTCTGACCGCCCACAAGGACGGCGCCGCTCTCCACATCCCAGAACCGGGCGATGAGATTACACAGTGTGGTTTTCCCGGAACCGCTGGGGCCCACGATGGCGGTGGTGGTTCTGTCCGGGATGGCGAAGGATACATCCCGCAGGATAGGCCGCTGGTCATAAGAGAACGAAACATGGTCGAAGGTAATGCTGTGCTCCCTGGGCGTGCCGGCCCGACCGGTCTCTGCCAGCTGGGGCATGGCGTCCGTCTCATCGGCATGGGCCATGCAGCTGCTGACGATACGCAGCAGGGACATGCCGCTGCCCGCCGAGGAGATCTGAGCAAAGACCAGGAAGGACATGATGACCACCATCAGAGCGTTGGCCAGAATCATCGTTCCGGAGAGATAGAACCATACCGCCGCAAGCATCATGGCCACGCTTCCCAGCTGGAGCGCGATCCCCTGCGCCATAATATAAGGGGTGAACATCTTTTCGATGTTCAGGTTGCTGCGGCAGTTGTATTCCAGTGCTTCCTGCAAGGTGCGGTCACCCCGTCCGGTGAGGTTGAAGGACTTCACCACGCTCATGCCCTGCACATACTCCAGCACCGCCTCCACCAACTTGGCCTCGGACTTCTGACGGTGCGGGGCGAGGGCGGCGGATTTTTGCTCCATGGCCGAGGTGATGAACAAATAAACTGCTGTGGCCGCCACCACAATGAGACCGATCCGCCAGTCAAAAATCAGGATCATCACCGTAAAGACCAGAGCGTTGAGCAGCCCACCCAACATGGTCACCAGTACCATAGGAGCCACAGACTCCACATTGTCCAGCACGGTGGTGCAGACCCCGGTGAGCTCTCCCAGGCTGTTGTCGTTGAAGTAGCCCATGGGGACGGATTTCATCCGCTGCCCGATGGCCACGCGCTTATTTGCCGCCATGAAGTACCCGGCGTGGGTCTGCTGGAGTTGGGAGAAATACTTGGTCACGGCGCTGCCCAGAATACTGACTGCCAACAGACCCAGCGCCTGCCACGCCGTGGCAGGGCCGGTTTTTCCATCCAGCAGAGCCAGGATGGTGTAGTAGATGGCGGCAATCTCAAACATATGGAATACCGCATTGAAAAAGCAGGCGATCACCGAGCGCCGGATGTTGCGCTGTTCCTCACCGGCAAACCGCCAGATACCTCTGAATGTCTCGATCATACCGTTTCTCCCTCCTTTGCGCCCATGTGAGCCTGCCACAGATCGGCGTACAACGGACAATGGCGCAGCAGGTCTTCATGCCTGCCCTGCGCCTCGATGCTTCCATCCTTCACCACCACGATCTGATCAGCGCCGGTGATGGTGGACAGGCGGTGGGCAATGACGATGACCGTCTTACCCTCCACCAGTTTTGCCACCGCCCGCTGAACCACTGCTTCATTCTCCGGATCAATGTAGGCGGTGGCCTCGTCCAGAATCACCACGGGGGCGTTTTTCAGCATAGCCCGGGCGATGGCGATACGCTGCCGCTCTCCTCCGGAGAGATGGGCGCCTCCGCCGCCCACCCGGGTGTCATAGCCATGCTCCAACTGGCGGATGAAACCGTCGCATCCGGCGGCTTTGGCGACTTGTTCCACTTCTTGATCCGTGGCATTTACCCGGCCCATACGGATATTTTCCCGGATGGTATCGTCAAAGAGGTAATTGTCCTGAGAAACAAAGGCCACCTGGTCGTAGAGTTGTTCCAGTGGGATACAGCTTTCCTCCACGCCGCCCAGGGTGATGCGGCCCTCGGTCACATCCCAGAAACCGGCGATGAGCTTGGCGATGGTGGACTTGCCCGAACCGGAGGGTCCAACCAAAGCGGTGAGGCTGCCGGCCGGAATGGTGAGGGAGATGTTGTGGAGGATCTCCTTGTCTTGGGCATATCCAAAGGAGACATGATCCAAGGCGATATCCGGTTTTCCCAGCTGTGCCGGCTGTGTTCCGTGATCCTGCTCCGGTTTCAGCAGGATCTCATCCACCGAACCTACGATGGTACCTACCTTGGCAAGATTATCCACAAAGCCCATGGCGGCAATGAGAGGTCCCACAATACTCATGGACAGGATGATGGTGGTGAGAAATACCTCTGCGGACAAGCTGCCGCCAGTGTAGAAGATCCAGCCCACAGGCAGCACCGTGATAAGGGTGGTGGGAGCGATGGCATAGGCCAGCGCCATTCCAAACTGGCATTTCTTCATCCAGTTGTAGTAGTAGGCAGCATTGGCTCGTACCCGGGAGGAGAACTTCTCATAGGAGTTCTTTCCCTGATTGAAGGCCTTGATGACCTCAATGCCGCCGATGTACTCCACAATGGTCTCGTTCATGGCCTGGGTCGTCTCCACCGCACCCTGATAGTCCTTGCCATAGCTGCCCATGATGGCCATCATAAAAGCCATGCCCACAGGAATGGACACCAGACTCAGCAATGCCATACGCCAGTCCAGCGTAAACAGATACACGAGAACGCATACCGGCGCCAGCAGATTGGAGGTCATCTCTGGCAGCAGATGGGCCAGCGTCGTCTCCATACTCTCCACCTGATCTACCACGATCTGTTTGAGCCGTCCGCTGGAGGTGTCCAGAATGTCTCCCAAGGGTAAGCGGGGCATTTTGGACAGAACCATCTTCCGGATGTCCCGCAGGATCTGGAAGGTGGCCTTGTGGGAGAGGGAGAGTGCCAGATTGTAAAGCAGAGTTTTGGCCAGATAGCCACCAAGGGCCACCATGCACCACAGAAGATAGAAGTTCCAGTCCCGCTGCCCGGTGAGAAGCGCTACCAGGATGTGCCCCGCCGAGAGATACGGCAGCAGACCCAGCAGGACACCCGCCACCGCGCAGAAGATGGCGGCAATCAGGCCGCCGTGATGTTCCCTGCCCAGCTGCCACAGCCGTAGCAGCGGGCTTTGCGTTTTCTGCATAAATAAGCCTCCTTTAGTTAGTTATTGCTAACCTTTGGTTCTATGAAAAGGCCGCCGGGAAAGCGGCCTTTTGCACTACCGGAAGTTTTCAGGATGAAAGATCGTCTCAAATCCTGCCATGTGATAGCGGTTGAGCTGGCGGATATAGTGGAGCGCCCGGGCCTTATCCATGCGGTGCCGCACCGGCTCAAACATTCCGTTGAAGTAGGCGGTGATAACGATATGGATCAAGTCCTCGGTGACCTGACCGGAGCGAACGCTCTCACAGCCGATGACCTCCATGTATTTGTAGGTGTAACTGACTTCGATCTCCACCAACTCGTCAATATAGTGGGCATATTCCGTCCCGGCGGCCCGGCGGAGCAGCAGTTCAAACTCCGGCAGGTGCTCATAGATGTAATCAAACAGTCCCTCCTGGGCATGGGCAGTGTAACGCCCCATCTCCTCCTGCTGGGTTTGGCCGTCAAACCGGTGAAAAGACTCCTGAATCTCCAAAAAACGGCGCTTCAGTTCTCCGGCAGCAGGCTCCACCAAGGCCCGGAACAATCCCGCTTTGTCGGTAAAGCGGGTATAAATGGAGCCGGTGCTGGTTCCCGCCGTCTTGGCGATGTCCCGCAGGGAGGCCAGAGCAAAGCCTTTTTCCAAAAACTCCTGCCGGGCGCAGTTGAGCACATTTTCATAGACCCCTTCGATCTGCTTTGCCATGATATCGCCTCGCAATTCAAAACAGTGTTTCAAAACGATGTTTTGAATATACAACCAAAAAGCGAGTTTGTCAAGAGAGGATTTCCCCTTGACAGTGATAGAAAGGGATGCTATATTGATAATCAGATTATCGGTAATCAAATTATCATTTGTCGGGAGGGATGTTATGGCAAAACCGGATACTTCCATTGACCCTCGGATCATGGACAGCGCCAGAGAGGAGTTTCGGACGCTGGGCTTTGAGCAGGCTTCCCTGAAATCCATCTGCCAGCGGGCTGGGGTGACAACCGGCGCCCTTTATAAGCGTTACGCCGGAAAAGAGGAGCTGTTTCGCGCTGTGGTGGCGGATACGGTGGCGGATTTGGATGCTGTTTATGAGGAGCGGACGGCGGTGCCGGCATCCGCTCTCTCCGACGAAGATCTGATCCGGGCGTGGTATATGGATGAGGAATATATGCTGTGGTGGTTCCGCTTTCTCAATGAGCGGCGGGATGGCTTTGTGCTGCTGCTTACCGGAGCGGAGGGTACTGCCTACGCCAACTTCCAGCACGACTGGGTGGAGAAAATGACGGAAGGCACCTGGACCTACTATGCTGAGGCCAGACGCCGGGGCTTGTGTACTGTGGATATGACGCAGGAGGAGCTCCATGTAGTCCTGTCCGCCTTCTGGACCACCATTTACGAGCCCTTTATCCACGCCTTCGCCTGGCCGGAGATCCAGCGCCACTGCACTTTGGTCTGCCGTCTCTTTGACTGGTACGCTGCCCTGGGATTCCCCAAGGGATGAAAAACGCCTCTGCGGAGGCTTTTTTCTCGCTAATAAGTTAGCAATAACTAACTAAAAAGGAGTGATACTGTGTTTCAAAAAGTCCTGCGCTACACCGGACGCCACCGGAAGACGACTTATGCCTCCATTCTGGTACTGGTGGCCGGCGTGGCCATGAGCGTGCTGCCCTATTTCTTCCTCTACCGCCTGCTGAGACCCCTGCTGACTGGGGGCAGTCTCACATTGGAGGAAACCCTGTTCAACGCCGGGGCCATGGCTCTGTGCATGGTCCTCTACGGCCTTCTCTATGTGGAGGGGCTGGCACTGTCCCACCGTTCCGCCTATCATACTTTGGAAAACCTCCGGCTCCATCTCCAGAGCAAGCTGGAAAAGCAGCCCCTGGGCGCGATCCAGGAGAAGGGCGTTGGCGTCTGGAAGAAAATGTTCATTGACGACATCGAGAGCATGGAGCTGCTGCTGGCCCACGCCCTGCCGGAAGGGCTGTCCAATCTGGCGGTGCCGGTGGTGGTATTTGCGGCTATGTTCCTCACGGACTGGAAGCTGGGCCTGCTTTCCCTCTGCTCCCTCCCCCTGGGCGTGTTGGCCATGGGCATGATGTACCGCTCCGGCATGAGCAAGATGGGGGACTACTACGCCGCCGGGCAGAAAATGAACAACACCATCGTGGAGTACATCAACGGCATGGAAGTCGTGAAGGTCTTTAACCGGGACGGAGAGTCCTATCACCGCTTTGAGACCGATGTAAAAAACTACCGTGATTTTACTCTGGATTGGTTCCGGGCCTGCTGGCTGTGGATGGCCCTCTACACCAGCATTTTGCCCTGCGTGGCGCTGGTGCTGCTGCCGGTGGGCGGCTATCTGGTGCTCGCCGGCGCCTCCACCCTGCCGGATTACGCGCTGGTACTGTGCATGTCCTTTTCCGTGGGGCCGCCTTTGGTCCGGGCCATGAACTTTATGTCGGTGCTGCCCCAGCTGAGCTACAAGATTGACCAAATGGAATCTCTGTTCAATATTCCGCCCCTGAAAGAAGGAAAAACGGATTTCAACGGAAACGATTTGCAGATCCGCTTTGAGAATGTGCGGTTTTCTTATGAAAAGGACGAAGTCCTCCACGGCATCTCCTTCTCTGTCCCACAGGGGAGCCTCACTGCTTTGGTGGGAGAATCCGGCAGCGGGAAATCCACCCTTGCCAAGCTGCTGGTCCACTTTTACGATGTGACGGACGGACGCATCACGCTGGGGGGGCAAGACCTGCGAGAGATGTCCCTCGCCTCTCTGAATGAGCAGATCTCCTTCGTCGCGCAGGAGCAGTTCCTGTTCAACACCAGCCTGTTGGAGAACATCCGGCTGGGAAGACCCGGCGCCACCGACGAGGAGGTGCTGGCGGCTGCGGAACGTGCCCAGTGCGGAGAGTTCCTGGAGCGGCTGGAAAAAGGAATCTATACTATGGCCGGCGACGGAGGCAAAGGGCTTTCCGGTGGGGAACGGCAGCGGATCGCACTGGCCCGGGCGATTTTGAAGGACGCTCCCATCGTGGTGCTGGACGAGGCCACCGCTTTTTTGGACCCGGAGAACGAGGAGAAAATGAACGCCGCCATTGCCGAGGTGATTCGTGGCAAGACGGTCATCGTCATCGCCCATCGGCTTCAGTCCATTGTAGGCGCCGATCAGATCGTAGTGCTGGATCAAGGAAAGGTGGCAGGGATCGGCCGCCACGATACATTGCGAAAGACTTGCCCCGCCTATGAAAAACTGTGGCGGGCTGCCGAGGGAGCCGCTGCCTGGCGTGTCTCCGCGGAGAAAGGAGGCGACGAGGCATGATCGCGCTGATGAAACGAATCCTGTCCGTATCCGGCTCCTACCAGGGGCGGATCAAGCTGGCTTTTGTCTTTGCGTTCCTGAAGGCCATGCTGTCCAAGGCCCCCATCGGCTTGTCTTTCCTGGCCCTGAGCGCTTTTCTCCAGGGAACCATAACAGCACGGCTGTGCTTGTGGCTGGCGGTGGGCACGGTGGGCTGCGTGCTGCTGGAGTGCCTGTGCCAGAATATCGCCGACCGGCTCCAAGCTGCGGCGGGATATATGGTGTTCGCCGATCTGCGCATGGAACTGGGGCGGCATCTGCGCCGCCTGCCCATGGGCTATTTCACTGAGGGCAACATCGGCAAAATCAGCTCCGTTCTATCCACCGACATGGTGTTCATTGAGGAGAACTGTATGCACGACATTGCCAACATGATGAGCTATACCTTTGCCCAGGCCATCCTGGTGCTGTGGCTGTCCTTCCTGAATCCCTGGCTGGGACTGGCCGCCTTGGTGGTAGTAGGGATCATCTGGCAGCTGGGCCGCGCTTCCCTGGGGAGCACCCTGGCTCACTCTGATGTTCGACAGGAGCAGAGCGAGGCTCTCACGCGGGCAGTGCTGGATTATGTGGAGGGCATCGGCATCGCAAAGACCTTCAACCTGCTGGGAGAGCGTTCCGCGGAGCTCACCGACAATTTCGCCCGGAGCCGCAAGGTCAGCATCGAATTCGAGGAGAGTCAGGCCCCCTGGATGCGGGCTCTCTATCTGGTGTGCGGTCTGGGCTCGGTGCTGATAATTCCCCTGTCTCTCTGGCTCTATGGCCGGGGGCAGCTCTCCATCACCTTCCTGCTGGGTGTCCTGCTCTTCGTCTTTGACCTCTTCGGCCCCATTAAGGCACTCTACAGCCAAGCCACACGCCTGACGGTGATGAACGCATGCATGGACCGGATCGAGGCGGTACTGGCCCAGCCGGAGCTGCCCGACCGGGGCCGGGAGGCCTTACCCAAAGTCGGCGGTGCCCCGGAGGTAGAGTTCCGAAATGTCACCTTTGCATACGGGGAGAAAGAGGTGCTGCATGATGTCTCCTTCACGCTGGAGAAAAACCGGATGCTGGCCCTGGTGGGGCCTTCTGGCGGCGGTAAAAGTACGGTAGCCAACCTGCTCTCCCGGTTTTGGGATGTCAAACAGGGACAGATCCTGGTGCGGGGCAGGGATATCCGCGATATTTCTCTTTCTGATCTGATGGATCAGATCTCTATGGTGTTCCAGCGGGTCTACTTATTCCAGGATACCGTCTATAACAACATCGCCATGGGGCTGACAGACGCCACACGGGAGGAGGTTTATGAGGCGGCCAGAAAAGCCCGATGCTATGACTTCATCATGGAGCTGCCCGACGGCTTTGACACGGTCATCGGCGAAGGTGGAGCCAGCCTATCCGGCGGAGAGCGACAGCGAATCTCCATCGCCCGCTGCATTCTGAAGGATGCTCCCATCGTCATTCTGGATGAGGCCACTGCCAGCGTGGACGCCGACAATGAGAGCTACATCCAGGAGGCCATCACCCAACTGTGCCGGGGCAAGACCCTGCTGGTCATTGCCCACCGGCTCAATACCATTTGTCACGCCGATGAGATCCTGGTTATCGACCAGGGGCGCATCGTTCAGGCCGGCGACCATGACACACTGATGGCGGAGGAGGGCATTTACCGCCGCTTCATCACCGCCCGCTCCAATCCCACCGGTTGGTGCCGGTAAAGGCAGAGGTGCGAAAGAAAAGAATGACCGGGATGCGTGTCCCGGTCATTCTTCGTTCCAGCTTCTTCCCTTGATTGATCCCGAAGAGCATACAAAACCAATATAGTGGCATCTTGCAATTTCTTGCGACAAAGAGTATGATGTAGTTAGCAAATGCTAACCGTCGTTGAGGTGACCATATTGTATGGATGACAACAAGCAGTTTTGGGAGCGGTTTTCACGGCATTACGCCGGCTTTATGCACCGCTCTCAGGCGACCTATCAGCAGATCTGCAAAGCAATGCGTCCTTTTCTGAAACGGGACATGGATGTGCTGGAGTTGGCCTGCGGAACAGGCCAGCTGTCCGTGCCGCTGTCTCCATGTGTCCGGAGCTGGGAGGCAACCGACTTTTCAGCTGAAATGATCCATCAGGCCAAAAAGCAGGTGCATTCGTCCCGGCTCCATTTCTCCGTCCAGGACGCTACCAAGCTGCCCTACGGCCCGGAGAGCTTCGATGCGGTCGTGATCTCCAACGCCCTCCATGTCATGCTTCACCCGGAAAAAGCTCTGGCGGAAGCCTGGCGGGTTCTGAAGCCGGGGGGATGGCTGTTCGCCCCCACCTTTGTCTGGGGCAAAAGCCGAAGCGCCAGACTCCGGCTCTGGTTCATGGGGCTGTCAGGCTTTCGGGTGTATCATGTCTGGACTGCCGGGGAGCTGATGGCATACCTGTCCGAGCGCGGCTATTCCATCGTTCGCCATCCACTTCTCGGAAGTTCGTTGGCGCCGCTGTGCTGTCTGATGGCCAGGAAGATCCCGGATGACCGGACTGCGGCACGGCAGACCGCCGTCCGGTCCGCGCAGCTCAATCATTCAAAAGTCAAGGAGGAATGAGAAATCATGTGGAAGTACACAGTGGAAGTCAACGGAATGATGTGCGGGATGTGCGAGGCCCATGTCAATGACGCCGTACGCAAAGCCTGCCCGGTCAAAAAGGTAAACTCCTCCCGCAGCAAAAACCAGACCGTGATCCTCTCTGAAACAGAACTGGACGCGGAGGCGCTCATGAACGCCATTCGCGGCACGGGGTATGAGGTCGGAGCGATCCAGAAGGAGCCGTACAAAAAAAGAGGACTATTCGGTTGAGTTCATTGGCTGCAGCGGCCAGAAAAGAGGCTTTAACATGAACATGTCAATGCAGTCGTTTGGTTATGGGTTAGCGGCTCTGCTGTTTGCGTCGCTATTCTTGGCGTGTGCCATAAAATCAAAAAAGCCGCCCGAACTGTTTTGAAAAGCCAGCAGCCACATAAGAGCGATCTGTCGTGAGCGGTTGGATCTATGGAGCAGATGCGCTTGGCGGTGAACTCACACAAAGCCCAAGCAGCAGGCCGCTCCTGATTCAAAAGTGCAGATCACATAAGAATGCGGTGGAGGCCATATCCAGGCTCCACCGCATTTTGTCTTCTGTGTCAGATGGCAGGTATTCACTTATCGTGTTGCCGCTCGATAACAAAGTCCGCCAAATTTGCATAAGCTCAGTGCCCGTGCGCATCTTCCCGCATTTTCGTTACCTGCTCCAAGTGCGCCTGCACCGCCGCAAAGGATTTTTCGCTGATCACATGCTCAATCCGGCAGGCATCCTCGGTCGCGGTCTTCTCGTCCACACCCAGTTCCATCAGCATCTGGCTCAACACCGTGTGGCGGGTGTACATCGTCTTAGCAATGGCAAGCCCGGTCTCCGTCAGGGTGATCGCACCGTCAGCATCCACATTCACATATCCGTCCTTTTTCAAAATGGACATGGCTCTGCTGACGCTGGGTTTGGTGAAGCCCAGCTGTTCTCCTACATCGATAGCCCGAACGAAGGCGCTGTTCTGAGAGAGAATATAAATGGTTTCCAGATACATCTGGCCAGATTCGTGAATCGCCATAGGAACCTCCATAAAAAACGGACATTTTGCTTATTATAACACAGGCGTCCAAAATGCGCTATTTTTTTGTCAACAGATTCCATCCGTCCTCTTGACAAGCGGATTCATTCTATATATAATTTCTTTAGTTAGCTGCCGCTAACCAAAAGGCGTCAGCTATATTTTTGGCACATCGGTTAGCTGTCGCTAACAATATTTGCTTTCAGTTTTTCCATTTCTCCGTACAGTCTTCGTGTGGACATGATTTTGTGAGGAAAACGCCTATGTCAGAGGATCTGCTGATTCGCCATTGTTCTCCCACCCTGGCCGGGATCAAGACGGGAAACCTCTTTTCCTGCGCCTGCGCCAGCCGGAAGGATCTGACGCGAGACTTGTGCCGGCTGAACAAGAAACTGGTGCCCAAGGGCATTCGCATCCTGCCGCTCCGGGTTTGCAAAGGCCGCGCTTTGATTTACGCCTACCGGCCCCATGCGCTGGAGAGCGATCTGACCGATCACCGAGCCAGAGCCTTGCTTCTCAAATACGGCTATATGCCGGAAAATCCCAATGGCTGTGTGGTTCACCTGATCCACCGGCTCCGGAGCGAGGGGGAATTTCCCCATGAGATCGGCCTGTTTTTGAGCTATCCGCCGGAGGATGTGCTGGGCTTTATCTGCAATCGGGCGTGCAATCACAAGTGCGTGGGCTGCTGGAAGGTCTACGGCGACGAACAGGCCGCCAGGAGCATCTTTGAAAAATACGAGATGTGCAGCAAAATCTACTCCCGGCAGTGGCAGCAAGGGAAATCCATCGAGCAGCTCACCGTGGCTGGTTGATGTTTCTACCATAACAAATCCAGAAAGAAAGGTCGCTAAAGTCTTATGAGTAAAGTTGCAGTTGTGTATTGGAGCGGCACGGGAAACACCGAGGCCATGGCAATGGCGGTGGCCGAAGGCGCCAAGGGCAAAGGCGCTGAGGTGTCTGTGATTACCGCCGCAGAGTTCTCGCCGGAGCAGGTCGGCGAGTATTCCGCCATCGCCTTTGGCTGCCCCTCCATGGGGTCGGAGCAGCTGGAGGAGAGCGAGTTCGAGCCCATGTTCACCGCCTGTGAGGGCAGGCTGAGCGGGAAGAACATCGCTCTGTTTGGCTCCTACGGCTGGGGCGACGGCGAATGGATGCGCAGCTGGGAGTCCCGCTGCAACGACGACGGCGCCAATCTGGCCTGCGAAAGCGTGATCTGCAACGAGGCTCCGGACGATGACGCTCTGGCGGCCTGCCGCGAGCTGGGCGCGTCACTGGCCTGACAAAAGCACCGCAGAAGGCAGGAGGCGCTTGTCTCCTGCCTTCTCTCTGGTTCCCCGGTCAGCATAGGTAAAACCAATTTCGAACCCAGAGAAACAGGTCGTGAGAAATATGCTGAAAGAATACTTATTGAGGCAGGGCTCCGGCACGGGCCGCTGGGGCCACGGTATGCCGGGGGTGCAGATCTGCCGCTTTTCCTTGCCAGAGCCGGAGCAGGAACCCTTGCGGCCCATTCCGGTGTGCGGCGCACCGCTCCAGTTTGAGGTGCTTTTCTGTCTGACCGGCCGCCTTACTGTCCGAGCGTTACAGGGTACTTCCTGCATGGTGGAGGCGCCGGGGATCTTCCTCCTCTCCGACAGCTCCGCTCTCCGCTCGTGTCAGTACAGCGGAAACCTGGGCGGCGTTTTGATCGCCGTAGACGCCAAAGCAGCAAAAGAAAGCCTTGTGACGGTCTGCGCCACCCTGGGGATGAGGTTGAACACCAGCATCGTCAAGGAGAAAATGACGGCAAGTAACGGCTGTGTGGTTCTGCTTGGTACTCCTTGGACGCAGGCGCTTTTCGAAACCATGCAATATCTTTCCGAAGACGCCCAGGAGCAATACTGCGTTTTCAAATCGGTGGAAATCCTATACTTGCTCTGCTCAGAGACTCCCGCACCGAATGGATCTGCCGTTGGTTTGGACTATCCCGCTTTCCCCGGGATGTCGGAGGTAAAGGCCTACATCCAAGCGCATCTGAATGAAAAACTCACCATTGAGGTTCTCTGCAAACAGTTTTCCGTTTCCCCAACCTTCTTAAAAGAAGGGTTTCGCCGTGCCTATGGCACACCCATTCACAGTTTCCTGATCCAGCAGCGCCTCCAGTACGCACGAAGATTGATCCGCACGACCGGAATGCCGATCCAGAAGATTGCACAGTCCGTTGGCTATGAGAGTGCAAGCCAGTTCAACGCGGCGTTCAAGCATCATTTTGGTGTAACACCTGGGCAATACAGAAAATGTCATAAATGGCAATCTCGCGTCCGTTTTGACAGCGACAAACACCCACCTTTTCTGCTACAATAATCAGACATTCCAAAGCATTCAGAAGGAGTGACAGCGATGAAACAGCATCGTTTTTGGGCCTGGGGTGCGGTCATCTGCATGATCATGGTCATGGTCACAGGCTACAAACGGAAATAAGGGAAAGGAAGGATCACAATGAGCGTTTATACGAAACTTGCCTGCTTTGCGGGTGGTGCGTTGTTTGGTTCTTTTGGCATCAAGCTGCTGTCCAGCAAGGACGCCAAGAAAGCCTATGTCCATGTCACGGCCGCCGGCCTGCGGATGAAGGATTCGGTCATGGGGACTGTGACCACGGTGCAGGAAAACGCCGCGGACATTCTGGCCTCCGCCAAGGAGCTGAACGAGGACCGGGCTGCGAAGGAAGCGGAGGAAGCCGCCGCTGCCAATCTGGAGAGCGAAGAAGCCTGATTGACCCAGAGGGAGCCGCCAGCGGCTCCCTCTTTTCGTGAAGGAGGAACCTATGAACGCAACCATATTGCACGAAAGCCGGGGGCGCATCCGGTTCCGGCTGCGGCAAAAACAAATGACACTCGCTCAGGCGGATCTGCTGGAGGCATGGATTCAGGGAAAGTCCTGGTGCCGGCAGGTCACCGTCCATGAGCGAACCTGCTGCGTCATCCTGTACTACGATGGGACTCGCCAAGCCGTGCTGAACGAAATTCGGCATTTTTCCTGGCAGGAGGCGGAGCGGACCACCGCGCTGCCCGCCCACAGCAGCCGGGCGCTGAACCGGGAATTTGAGGAGAAGCTGGTGGCAAAGGTGGTGTGCAAGGCCGCCTGCACCCTGTTTCTCCCGTCTCCATTGCGGATTGCCCGCATTCTCTGGCACATGATCCCCTTTGTGCGGAGAGGACTGCGCTGCCTGCTGCGCCGCCGCATCAAGGTGGAGCTGTTGGATGCCCTGTCTATTTCCATTTCTGCCTGCAGAAGGGACTTCGGAACCGCCGGAATGGTCATGTTTCTGCTGGAGGTGGGCGAGCTGCTGGAGGAGTGGACAAGGAAGAAATCTGTGGCGGATCTGGCACGGTGCATGTCGCTGAATGTGGACCGGGTCTGGCTGCGCACAGCCCAAGGCGAAGTGCTGGTTCCTGTGTCCCAGATCCAGCCGGGGGATGCAGTAGTCGTCCGCGCCGGCGGCATCATCCCCGTGGATGGTCTGGTGCTGGAGGGGGAGGTCACTGTCAACCAGGCGTCCCTCACCGGAGAATCCATCCCGGTACCCAAGCGCCCCGGCGGCGCGGTCTATGCCGGCACCGTGGTAGAGGAGGGCGAATGTGTGCTGGAGGTAAAGCAAGCCTCCGGCCAAAGCCGCTATGACCAGATCGTTCACATGATCGAGCAGTCGGAGCAGATGAAGTCGGAGGCTGAGAGCAAGGCCGCCAATCTGGCGGATAAGCTGGTGCCCTATACCTTCGCCGGGAGCCTCATCAGCTTTGCCCTCACCCGGAATGTGGCACGAGCCCTGTCGGTGCTGATGGTGGACTTCTCCTGCGCCCTGAAGCTGGCCATGCCTCTGGCCGTCCTCTCCGCCATGCGGGAGGCGGGACGCGCCCACATCACCGTCAAGGGCGGCAAGTTCCTGGAGGCGGTGGCTGCCGCCGACACCATCGTTTTCGACAAGACCGGCACCCTGACCCGCGCCTGCCCCCGGGTGGCTCAGGTGGTGTCCTTCGGTGGCAAAGAGGAATCCGAAATGCTGCGGCTGGCTGCCTGTCTGGAGGAGCACTTCCCCCATTCCATGGCCAACGCCGTGGTGGAGGAGGCCAAGCGCCGGGGCCTGCGCCACGAGGAGTACCACTCCAAGGTGGAGTATCTGGTGGCTCACGGCATCGCAAGCACCGTCGATGAGGAGCGAGTCCTCATCGGCAGTGCCCACTTCGTCTTTGAGGATGAGCGTTGCGTCATTCCAGAGGGCGAGCAGGAACGCTTTGACGCCCTGCCGCCGGAGTATTCCCACCTGTATCTGGCAGTAGGGGGACAGCTGGCCGCTGTGATCTGCATCTCCGACCCGCTGCGGGAGGAGGCGAAGGAAGTTCTGTCCACCCTCCGTGCTCTGGGGGTCACCAATACCGTCATGCTCACCGGCGACAGTTACCGCACCGCCGCAGCCATTGCCGCCCAGGTGGGAGTGGATGACTTCCGCGCTGGAGTCCTTCCGGCGGACAAGGCGGAGTATGTGGCACGGCTCCGCCGGAAGGGGCATACCGTCCTGATGGTGGGCGACGGCATCAACGACTCACCGGCCTTGTCCGAGGCGGATGCGGGCATTGCCATCAGCGACGGCGCCGCCATCGCCCGGGAGATCGCGGACATCACCATCGCTGCCGACAGTCTCTGGGAACTGGTAGAGCTGCGCCGGATCGCCATGGCGCTGATGGCGCGCATCCACTCCAACTACCGCTTCGTTATCGGCTTCAACGGCACCCTGATTGCCCTTGGTGTGGCCGGTGTTCTACCGCCCGCCACCTCTGCCACGCTGCACAATCTCTCCACCCTGGGCGTCAGCCTGCGGAGCATGAGCCGGCTGACTACTCAGACACAGCCCGTTCAGAACAACAATTTGCAGAATGGCTAAAAAACACATTCTTTCCGTTTGGTAGCTTGTGCTTTTTGCGCGGTTGCACATAGCTAACTCGATATGCTATAATACACTCACGATGCGCAGTGCGTGATGCATGGTAAGTCCAATCGCCCCTGCGCATCGTTTTTTACAATACAGTTAGCTATAGCTAACCTCATTGAAGAAAGGGGAGGATTGTATCAGACCGTATCGTTCTACCATAGTTCTCTTGGCTCTGTTGCTTGTCTTGTCCTGCTGCTCGCTGTTTGTAGGCGTGATCGATCTGACGCCGGGCGAGCTTCTGACGGGCAATTTTGAGCAGCTGGAGATTTTCATCATCTCCCGGCTGCCGCGCCTACTGGCCATCCTGTGTACTGGAATCGGCATGAGCGTAGCAGGGCTTATCATGCAGCAGTTGTGCAGCAACAAATTCGTGTCCCCAACCACCGGGGCCACCATCTCCTCGGCCCAGTTCGGCATCTTGCTGGCGCTCCTGTTTATGCCGGCCTCCACCCTGTGGAGCCGTGCCATCTTCGCCTTTGCCACAGCGATTCTGGGCACTTGGATCTTCGTCTGGTTCATTCAGCGCATCCAGTTCAAGGATGTGGTTATGGTTCCTCTGGTGGGCATCATGTTCGGCAATGTCATCGGCGGCATTACCAACTATCTGGCGTACAAGTACGAGATGACCCAGGCCCTGTCCTCCTGGCTGGTGGGCCACTTTTCCCTGGTGCTGAAGGGCCGGTATGAGATCGTCTGGCTGACGGTGCCGCTGGTCATTCTGGCCTTTCTCTTTGCCAACCACTTCAACATCGTGGGGCTGGGCAAGGATTTTTCCAAGAACCTGGGGGTCCCGTACAATCTGGTGCTCTTCTCCGGCCTCACCATTGCCGCCATGATCACTGCCTCCATCGTGGTGGTGGTCGGCTCCATCTCCTACATCGGCCTGATCGTGCCCAATGTGGTAGCCATGTACAAGGGCGACAAGATTCGGGGCACGCTGGTGGACACCGCCCTGTTTGGCGCAATCTTCGTGCTGGTGTGCGACATGATCGGCCGGGTGGTGATTGCCCCCTACGAGCTGCCCATCGAACTGATCGTGGGCATCCTGGGAAGCCTCATTTTCATCGCCCTGCTGTTTTACCGGCTCAAGCATGGCCGCAAGGCCATCCGTCTGGGCGGCGCCGGAACAAGCTGCTGCTCCACCATGCCCAACCTGAAGGGAGGTGCAGACCAGTGAACACGGTTGCCATACGCGCCAACCGGCGCAAACTCCTGATTTTGGCCTTTCTGGTTTTGCTCTGCGCGGCGGGCTATATGCTGGTTGAAGTGAATTTCTCTAATCCCAAGCTGCTGGCTTACGCCATGAAGATCCGAACTCCCAAGCTCATCGTCATGCTGATCACGGCCTTTGCCATTGGCGGAGCCTCCATCGTGTTCCAGTCCATCATCAACAACACCATCGTGACCCCCTGCCTGCTGGGGATGAATTCCCTCTATACCCTCATCCACACGGCGGTGGTGTTCTTTCTTGGATCTGCCAGCGTGGTGGCCTCCAACGCCAATCTGTCCTTTGCAGTGGATGTTGTGCTCATGGGTATCGCCGCCACAGTAATCTACAGCTGGATTTTCAAAAAGACAAAGCATAATGTGCTGTATGTGTTGCTGGTGGGTACAGTACTGACCTCCTTCTTTGGCAGCATCCAGACCACGCTGACCCGGGTCATGGACCCCAATGAGTACGACAGTCTGCTGAATACCCTGGTGGCAAGCTTCAGTAATATCAATTCCGAGATTATCGTCTTTTCCTTGATTCTTCTGGCAGGCGTCATCTTCGCTCTGCGCAAGGAACTGGCCCTGCTGGATGTGCTGACATTGGGCAAGGAGCAGGCCATCAACCTCGGCGTGGACTACGACCGCTGCATCCGCCGCCTGCTGCTCGGCGTGACCCTCTGCATCGCCGTGGCCACCGCCATGGTGGGGCCCATCTCCTTTTTGGGGCTCATCATCGCCAACCTGTCCCGGCATCTGCTCACGACCTTCCGCCACACCCAGCTGGTGCTGGGCTCGGCCCTGTTCGGCATGATCGTGCTGGTGGGCGGGCAGCTCATCGTCGAGCATGTGTATTCCTACTCCGTGCCGGTGAGCGTGTTCATCACCGTGGGCGGCGGACTTTACTTCCTCTACCTCCTCCTGACAAGAAAGAAGGTGTGACCATGCGTGTACAGGAATTGACAAAACAGTATGACGGGAAAACCGTGGTGGACGGCGTGAGCTTCGCCATTCCCAAGGGCAAGGTGATTTCCCTGATCGGCCCCAACGGCGCGGGCAAGTCCACCGTCATGGGCATGATCTCCCGACTGATCGCCCACGACAGCGGACTGGTAGACTTTGAGGGCAAGGACATTGGCAAATGGAAAAGTAAGGAGCTCTCCAAGCGTCTTGCCATCCTGACCCAGTCCAATAACATCCAGATGAAGCTGACTGTGCGGGAGCTGGTGACCTTCGGGCGCTTTCCCTATTCCGGCAACCGGGTCACCCCAGAGGATCAGAAGATCATCGACCGGGCTATTCACTACATGGAACTGGAGGAGTTCCAGGATCGCTTCATCGACGAACTCTCCGGCGGCCAGCGGCAGCGGGCGCTGATTGCCATGGTCATCGCCCAGGACACCGAGTATGTGCTGCTGGATGAGCCCACCAACAACCTGGATATCTATCACGCCACCAACATGATGAAAATCGTCCGCCGCCTCTGCG
>NZ_JACJLC010000240.1 GCF_016901955.1 Pseudoflavonifractor phocaeensis | reverse complement strand
CTGACAATATGAAAAGCGTCGTGCTGCACCGGGATCTGGAGGGCCATCCGGTCTGGCAGAAGGACTACGAGGTCTTCATGAAAAACCTTGGTTTTGAGACAAAGCTCTGTAAACCCCGCCATCCCTTCACCAAAGGCAAGGTAGAGCGCCTGGTGCGATTTGTGAAAGACAATTTTCTCGCTGGCCGGGTATTCTACCATGTTACGGACCTGAACTGGCAGGCGCTGGAATGGTGCAACCGGCAGAACGGCACATACCACCGGGCGGTGGACGGTGTGCCTCAGCAGATCCACGGAGTGGTATGCAGAGAACAGCTGCGCACTCTGCCAGAGACGGAGTCAGTGCGGCTCTATCTCTGCCCGGAGCGCCGGATTTCCTTTGACGGGTTTG
>NZ_JACJLC010000239.1 GCF_016901955.1 Pseudoflavonifractor phocaeensis | reverse complement strand
CTCCTACTGCGTAGACTTTAAGCATGACTTCAATTTTGCCCGCTTTTAGGGGGCTGGGTTTTGTGCGCCTTTTTTCGGAATGGTGCCTAAATTACAATGTTTCAACCTTGGTTACTCCTTTTCTAAAAAGTACTGAAAATAAGGGTCAATAGTAGATGGACAGGGGTTTGCCCGCAATGGTCAGGATCTCGAAGTCCACCTGATAGATCTGCGACAGGTTCTCTTTCGTCATCACCTCCTCCACAGTGCCAAACTTGGCGATTTTTCCGTCCTTGAAGGCACAGATATAGTCGGAATAGAATGCCGCATAGTTGATCTCATGCAGCACCAAAATCACCGTCTTCCCCAGCTCGTCGCAGAGGCGGCGGACGATTTTCATCATGTTGGTGGCGTGATAGATAT
>NZ_JACJLC010000238.1 GCF_016901955.1 Pseudoflavonifractor phocaeensis | reverse complement strand
CTGCCCGGTCAGAGATGCGGGGACGGCCTCCTTTGGGTGTGGGTTCATGGTTTGGCAAGAGAGGTTCAACCAGCTTCCACAATTCGTCACTTACCAGCTTCTTGGGCATGTTCTTCACCCCCCTGCTGGTATTTTACACCATATTTCGACATTTGTCAGGTTTTGTTAGGTGCTCTAAGTCGTTTACTATGACAACGCTTGGTGGTAGACTATGTTTACCAAGCGGTGTATTCTTGGTGCGGAGCTTGTGCCCCTATTTTTCGTGACCGCAAATTGACCACAAAAAGTCCCAAAAAACGTAAGCGCTCAATAACCACCCGTATACAGTCAAAACCCGGTAGGACTTGCAATCCTACCGGGTTCGTTTATTTGCAATCAGAGGTCTCCAAATATTTACGGCGTTT
>NZ_JACJLC010000237.1 GCF_016901955.1 Pseudoflavonifractor phocaeensis | reverse complement strand
TGCATACGCCGCTCCAAAAGTGCAGCTTGACCGCAGATGATGGTGCATCACCACCGCTGGAATGGTGCACTGCTTCCGCGGAAATGGTGCATGGCGGCCGCGGGCGTGGTGCACCGGGCCGCCATGCGGGGGATTACTCAGGGATGCCCTTGCGCTTGCGCATGGACTCGCCCTCGATCTGGATGGTATAGGCGTTGTAGATGATCCGGTCACAGATGGCGTCGGCCAGGGTGGGGTCGTACAGATTCTCGTGCCATTCGCTGGTGTCATACTGGGAGCAGAAAATAGTGGAGGCCACCCTGTTCCTTGCCTCTACCAGTTCCAGCACATCCCGGGCCTCTGCCTCCTTGAGGGGGTAGAGCAGCCACTCGTCCAGAATAAGCAGCTTCTCTTTCCTGAGCTTTTTCATGTAATCCC
>NZ_JACJLC010000236.1 GCF_016901955.1 Pseudoflavonifractor phocaeensis | reverse complement strand
TGTTTCCTTGCCTAAAGTCTAAAAAAATTAAGGAGGAATACCAAATGAGAAACCTCAAGCGTGTTCTCAGCCTGGTCCTGGCCGCCATGATGCTCATCGGCATGATGGTCGTGGGCGCCAGCGCTGTGAATGCCTCGGATTTCACCGACTACGATGAAGTCCAGCACAAAGAGGCTGTCTCCACCATGGTGGCGCTGAACGTCATCGACGGTAAGGAAGACGGCTCCTTCTTTGCTCCCTCTGACACTCTGACCCGTGAAGAGATGAGCAAGATCATTGCTTACCTGATGAACGGCGGCGTGGAGCCTGTCACCGGCATCAAGCCCGTCCCCACCTACGCCGACATCGACGGCATCTGGTCTGAGAAGTACATCGAGTACGCCACCGTCATGGGCATCATCGCCGGTGACGGCGCCGGCA
>NZ_JACJLC010000235.1 GCF_016901955.1 Pseudoflavonifractor phocaeensis | reverse complement strand
CCTCCTGATGTGAAGTCTTAAAAAACTGACTGTCAGCTTTTTGAGTTTTGGGATATTGTCTCACATTTTCGAGGGATACGGAAGGTGGGTGGTCGTTGAGCGCTTACGAACTCACCCCAGCTTGCGTCTGAGATAGACCGGGCAAGTTTGTGGTTCTTGACCATGTTCTTAGAAGCCAAACCCTCGATGCAGATTACATCGTACTGGCGCACAAGGCCTGTAGACAGTTTATGCAACATGTCCTGCCGCTGATTGGCAACATGTTCCTGCAACCGAGCTACCTTCACCCGCACCTTTTCCCTGCGCTTGCTCCCCTTTGATTTTCGGGAGAACTGGCGCTGGAGACGAGCCAGTTTACGGATGCTCTTAGTCAGAAACTTGTGGTTTGGATACTCTACTCCATTGGAGGTGACTGCAAATGATTTAAGGCCCATATCGAGG
>NZ_JACJLC010000234.1 GCF_016901955.1 Pseudoflavonifractor phocaeensis | reverse complement strand
GGAAGGTGTTGGAGAAGGCCTTGCAGCCCTCGGCATCCATCATCTTCTTCATGGCGATCTCTTCCCGGGCCTGGTAGCGCACAGTCTCCAGGTCGTCGGTGGCAAAGTCATAGCTCTGCTTGTACACGTCCATCAGGGCGTCGATCTCTTCCTCGGTGACGGCGTCCATGGTATCCACCAGCTTGCCCACCGGCCAGGTGTTCACCTGCCAGCCCAGCTTAGCCTGGACCTCCACCTTGTCGCCCTCGGTGACGGCCACTTCCCGCATGTTGTCGCCAAAGCGCATCACCTTCATCTCCTTGGACACAGCCACGCCGATGGCGGCCCGCATCCAGGAGCCCAGACGCTTCTGCACGTCCTCGTCCTGCCAGTACCCCGCGATGACCTTCCGGGGCATCCGCAGCCGGGCGGCGATGAACCCGTGCTCCCGGTCGCCGTGGGCGGCCTGGTTCAGGTTCATGAAGT
>NZ_JACJLC010000233.1 GCF_016901955.1 Pseudoflavonifractor phocaeensis | reverse complement strand
CTCCTGATGTGAAGTCTTAAAAAACTGACTGTCAGCTTTTTGAGTTTTGGGATATTGTCTCACATTTTCGAGGGATACGGAAGGTGGGTGGTCGTTGAGCGCTTACGCTGCAAGGTCACATCACGGTCAAGAGGACAAAATAAAACCTCCCGCCATCAATATGACGCTCCCCAGTCCAATGCGGACCGGGGAGCGTCTTCTTCTGTCCCACACAACCCATTGAGGCAAAATCACAGGATTCGTCGCCTTCCAGAGGGACTTATCCTGTAAGCACACCGACGGCTTATCACAGGATTTATCCTTTTCCTGCTTATGCACAATCCCGGGATTTATCCGTTTCTCGCCTATACCCAATCCCAGTGTTAGCGTCGGGAGTTCACAGCCACATTTTGTCGGGAGTATCGAACCAATTATTGTCGGAAACGTGCGAGCCAATGGATTAAAGTACAAGATGCCAACAACCCA
>NZ_JACJLC010000232.1 GCF_016901955.1 Pseudoflavonifractor phocaeensis | reverse complement strand
GGAAGGTGTTGGAGAAGGCCTTGCAGCCCTCGGCATCCATCATCTTCTTCATGGCGATCTCTTCCCGGGCCTGGTAGCGCACAGTCTCCAGGTCGTCGGTGGCAAAGTCGTAGCTGGCCTTATACACGTCCATCAGGGCGTCGATCTCTTCCTCGGTGACCGCGTCCATGGTCTCCACCAGCTTGCCCACCGGCCAGGTGTTTACCTGCCAGCCCAGCTTGGCCTGGACCTCCACCTTGTCGCCCTCGGTGACGGCCACTTCCCGCATGTTGTCGCCAAAGCGCATCACCTTCATCTCCTTGGACACGGCCACGCCGATGGCGGCACGCATCCAGGAGCCCAGACGCTTCTGCACATCCTCGTCCTGCCAGTACCCCGCGATGACCTTCCGGGGCATCCGCAGCCGGGCGGCGATGAACCCGTGCTCCCGGTCGCCGTGGGCGGCCTGGTTCAGGTTCATGAAGT
>NZ_JACJLC010000231.1 GCF_016901955.1 Pseudoflavonifractor phocaeensis | reverse complement strand
GTTGGCACTTTCCAGTGTACAGGTTCGCAGAGAGCAATGGTACTGGCTTTTTCTTTTCCGGCTGAATTTGGTCGTGGACTCCCGACACTTTGGGGTTAATTACACCCGAACCATCCAAAGGACAAAGAGGAATGCCGTTTTTGTCGAAGCTTACAGGTCGCGGTTTTTGACCGGCAGAACCATTGTTGTTATCAAAACGCTTTGAGTTACGGATATTTATCGGGATGCAAGCTCTCTCAAAATGAAAATCATTTTTAAGAGCT
This sequence comes from Pseudoflavonifractor phocaeensis, assembly GCF_016901955.1. Taxonomy (GTDB): domain Bacteria; phylum Bacillota; class Clostridia; order Oscillospirales; family Oscillospiraceae; genus Flavonifractor; species Flavonifractor phocaeensis_A. The sequence continues at coordinate 204 of NZ_JACJLC010000231.1, read as the reverse complement.
GAATAGTTATCGTACGAGTCAAAAGCCGAATCGCCAATAAAGGTCTTGAAAGCGAGATCAGGGTGCAGCTTAAAGAAGTTGGAAAGCACCGGCTTTAAGGCAGTAGAATCGCTGATTTCCTTATCAATATCAGGGTTGTCGGTTTTAGCTTCAACAATATCGGGATGAGCGGCTTTAAAGTCATCATCGAAGATTTGAATGTGT
>NZ_JACJLC010000024.1 GCF_016901955.1 Pseudoflavonifractor phocaeensis | reverse complement strand
GCTCAGGCTCGGGCGATGTGGTGGGACTGGGCGTGGGGGTGGGCTCCTCCCCGCCGCCGCTATTGCTGGGAGAGGGCGGCGGCGTGGTGGTTACCTCCGGGGGCACCGTGGGCCAGGTGGCCGGATCGTCCTTGTTGAACCCGGGCCACTGCTCCTCGGTGGGCCAGGTCTCCGGATTATCCGGGTCAAAGATGGCCGGGTCATAGACCTCCGGCTCCACCGGCTCGGGGGCGGAGGTGTGGACGGTACACTTGCCCAAAGCCTCCAGGTACTGCTTGGAATACACTGTGTCACTGGTGGAACCGGTAACCACACCGATGGAGATAACAGTCCCCTTCTCGATGCCCAGCTCCTCATTGGCTTCTGTGGGGCAATACTCCCCAGCCAGGTGATACAGGCCCTCCACAGGCTCCCCATTGGAGTCCAGCACAGGGCACTCGGTGCACACATCCACCATTACGTGGCTGCCACAGCTCTCCACCGGCGCGTCCTCCTGGAAGAGGTACATCTGAATCACCCGGTTGCCTCTGGGATCGCTGGAACAGGCAGAGGTCGCCTTCTGGCCGCTGTCCATGCAGATATTCACCGACACCAGACCGCTAGCCTGGGTAAAGTCCTTGTTCGCCAGTCCCTCGTGGACCTGGCTCATTACCTTCTGCCACATGACGGCGGCGGGGTTGTCGTTGGCATAGATCCGCTCAGGCGTGGGATAGCCCACCCACACAGCGGCAGTATAGTAGGGAGTATAGCCCACAAACCACCGGTCGTTGTTGGCGCTGGTGGAGCCGGTCTTGCCGGCCACCGTCATGCCGGAGATCCGGGCGGCGGTACCGGTACCGCTGGACACCACGTCCTTGAGCATGTCGTTGATATACCATGTGGTCTTGGTGGAGAGGATCACTTCCTCCTCGGAATCGGTGTTATCAAGGAGCACATTATCCACTCCATCCACCTCCTGGGTGACCTTGGTATAGGTGCGGGGCTCGATATACACCCCGTCCCGGGGAAACACGGAGTAGGCCGCCGCCATATCCATGACGCTGACGCCGTGGGTCAGACCGCCCAGGGCCAGCTGACTGGAGCCGTAGTCGTTCTTGATCTCCCCGTTGGACAGGTAGCCGTCCTCCAGATCGATGTGGTACTTCTCCTCCATGAAGCTGAAGGAGGTCTCCGCTCCCATCTCCTCCAGGATGCGTACCGCCACCGGGTTGGAGGAGACCTTCAGGGCCTCAGCCACGGTGATATCGCCCCGGTAGGTCTGGGGATTGTTCAGGGGCCAGTTGTAGCCGTTGAGCACCCGCACCGGCTCGTCGGCGTACACCGAGGCAGGGGTGATCATCCCCAGCTCCAGGGCCACAGAGTACACCGCCAGGGGCTTGATGGAGGAGCCGGGCTGCCGCACGGTGCCGCTGGCCATGTTGAGCACCCGGTTGGCGGTCTTCTCCCCCAAAGCCCCCGCCAGGCCCACCACGTTGCCCTGTGGATCGATGATGACGATGGAGGACTGGATGTCCTGCCCCTTGCTGGAGGTGAGCTGGAGACTGCTGCTGTCGTAATACACCGACTCCACGATCTCCTGAATGCGAGTGTCCACGCAGGCGTAGATCTTCAGGCCGCCGGAATACACCATGTTCTCCGCCAGCTGCTTGGAATAGCCGTATTCCTCCACCAGGTCGTTGATCACGTCGGTAATGACCTGCTCATCATACCAATTATAGATGGTGGAAGGCTTCTCCTCATCCTGCTCCCGGACAAAATGGAGCTCCTCGGCCACAGCGGCGTCATACTCCGCCTGGCTGATCATCCCCAGATCCAGCATTTTCCATAGCACCAGCTCCTGCCGGGCCTTGTTCCGCTCCCGGCCAGTGGTCACCTCGCCGGTCTCGGTGTTGGTGACCCGCACGGTGGAGTTGGGGCCGTACAGGGTGGGGTTGTTGGTGATGCTGATGAGGCTGGCGCACTCGGCCAGGCTCAGCTCGGACACGCTTTTGCCGAAATAGTTCTCGGCAGCGGTGGCCACGCCGTAGCAGTTATCCCCCAGATAGATCAGGTTGAGATACCATTCCATAATCTGGTTTTTGGAATAGGTGGCGTCAAAGTCCAGGGCGGTAAAGATCTCCAGGATCTTCCGCTTGACGGTGACGTCGTCATACTGGGTGGCATTCTTGATGAGCTGCTGGGTAATGGTGGAGCCGCCCTGGATGTCCTGGCCGGTGAACATGAGCAGCACACCGTTGAGGGTGCGCTTCCAGTCCACCCCGTGGTGGGTGAGGAACCGCTCGTCCTCGATGGCGATGGTGGCATTGACCAGGTTCTCGGGGATCTGGTCATAGGTCACCAGCTCCCGGTTCTCCACCCCGTGGAGGGAAAGATGTTCCACGTATTCTCCCGTGTCCGGGTCCATATAGTAGATGGTGCTGGTCAGGTTCATGTCAAAATTGGCCTCCAGATGGGACTGGGGCAGGATGACCGTCTTGATGTAGGCCATGGCAAAGCACGCCAGGATGATCCCGGTGATGAGCATGACCAGCAGGAGCGTCCCAAGCACCTTGCCGGTGATGGCCAGGACGTGGAGCACCGGGTTGCGCCGCCGCTCCCCCTCGGGCCTGGGATTCTGATTGGATCTCTCCGCCAAAAAAGACACCTCCGTGATGATACGCGCATAGATACGGGTATGGCCCGCAATGCAGTATACAAAGAACCGATCATATTATATCACGTTCTGCCCCCTTGTCTACCCCGTTTTCCCCTGTCTTTTCCGCGGGAACGCCGGGTTGCAAAATTTTGACCCTGTGGCTCTTGCATTTTGGCCGCGCTCAGGCTACAATATAGACGAAGAAACGGAAGGTATGGTGCCCGATATGAGCGAAGAATTTGGCCCCGATTTTATCACCGTCACCGATGAGGACGGCAACGAATTTGAGTTGGAGCACATCGACACCCTGGAATTCAACGGCCAGACCTATATGGCTTTCTTCCCCGCCGTTCAGGGGGAGGAAAAGGGGGACGACGTGGAGGAGCTGGACCTGGACGACGAGGAAAGCGGTCTCATCATCCTCAAGGTCGTAGAAGCCGACGGCGAGGAGCAGTTGTCCACCCTGGACAGCGATGAGGAGCTGGAGTTGGTCTACCAGCAGTTCATGGAAGCCCTGTTTGCCGACGAAGAGGACGGCAACTAAATATGGTATGGATTCCTGCTCGGTGCGTGATGGGTCTTATTTAAACCCACATCTCTAAAACGGGACGCCCCCTCATGGCGTGGACTGCAGGCCTCCCGGCGCCCCTTGAGGGACGGCTGGAAGTTGGAAGCAACGAAGCGTCATGGAGGTGACCCACCCTGCCATTACGTGCAGGTTTTAAATGGATCCGCACGGCCAGAGCGGGACCCCCACGAAACTCCGGTTTCGTGGGGTTTCTTTTTTCAAATCCAAACAAAATATGAACACGGGTTTTATGCTTGAAAATACCCCAGCTTTCCTGTATAATACGAATTTGTCTATATGATGGAAACTTCTCCATCCCTGCCACGGCAGGAATATTGACGAGAGGACTGAAACGACACATGAGCGCATCCAGAGAAAAAAAGCAGCGCCGGGGAGACCCCGAACAGGGCCTGACCCAGAAGCAGCGGGCCCAGCGCAAGGAGCAGCAGGCCACCAAGCAGAAGGCAGTGCTGTACACCGCCATCGGCGTGGTGGTGGCCATTCTGGTGGTCATCCTGCTGGTGTGGGATTCCGGCATCTTCCAGCGGGGCGCCACCGCCCTCACCGTAGACGGCCAGCAGTACAGCGTCAACGATGTGAGCTTCTACTACCACACCGCCCTGAACACGGCCTACTCCGAAAGCTACGGCACCGCCTTTGACACCACCCAGGACCTGCGGGAACAGTATGTGGACGAGGAGCAGACCCAGAGCTATCACGACTACTTCATGGAGCAGGCCATCCAGGAGCTGACCCGGGTCACCGCCCTGGAGCGGGCCGCCAACGAGGCCGGCTACACCCTCTCCGAGGAGGACGAGGCTACCCTGGATCAGGATCTGGCCGACCTGAAGAGTTACGCCGACCAGAACTACAATGGCTTTTCCACCTATCTGAGAGCCAACTATGGCAAGTATATGACCGAGGGCGCCTTTACGGCCTGCGTCCAGCGGGATACCCTGGTCAACGCATATGAGCAGGATCACTCCGACAGCTTGGATATCACTGACGAGCAGATCCAGTCCTACTACGACGAGCACAAGGACGAACTTGACAGCTTTACCTTCCGTTCCATCCTCATTGACGGCTCCGCTCCCAGCAGCACTGACGAGGAGGGCAACACTGTAGAGCCCACCGAGGCCGAGTCCGCTGCCGCCATGCAGGCCGCCAAGGCCAAGGCCGATCAGTTCGCCGCCGCCATTGAGGAGGCTGAGGATAAGGAGGCCACTTTTGCCGAGTTGGCTCCAGACTACGTGTCCGAAACCAGCAAGGAGAGCTATGAGAACGATCCCGACTACTCTCTGAACACCGGTCTGTCCGGTTCCAGCATCAGCAGCCGCACCTACGGCGAGTGGATGCTGGACGCGAGCCGGACCGCCGGCGACGTGGGCGTGGTGGAGTACTCCAGCGGCTACTATGTGGTCCTTTTCCTGGACCGCTACCTGGACCAGACCCCCACCGCCGATGTCCGGCACATCCTCATTAAGGCTGAGCTGGACCAGGAGGACGACTTCTCCACCTCCGATGTAGACGAGTCCACCATCCCCTCCGACGCCGCCATGGACGCCGCCAAGGCGGAGGCCGAGGACCTGCTGGCCCAGTGGGAGGCTGGCGATAAGACCGCCGAGTCCTTCGGCGCTCTGGCGGAGGAGTATTCCGATGATACCGGCTCCAGCACCAACGGCGGCCTGTACGAGGCCGTGAAGCCCGGCGAAATGGTGGAAAGCTTCAACGACTGGGTCTTTGCCGAGGGCCGCAAGGCGGGCGACACCGGCCTGGTGGAGAACACCAACACCAACCAGTACGGCTGGCATGTGATCTACTACCAGGGGGACAACGAGCCTGAGTGGAAGCTCACCGCCGACGACGCCCTGCGGGAGGAGGAGACCACCAGCTGGGTGGACGGCCTTACCGAAGGCCTGGAGGTCACCCAGGGTGACGGCATCAAGTACGTCAATTCCTAAAAATCCAACAGACATACGCGGACGGGGCTGGACTCCGTCCGCGTTTTTACAGGAGGCGCTATGGACGAAAAATTCCTGCGGACAGAGATGCTGCTTGGCCCCCAGGCCATGGAACAGCTGGCCGCCAGCCATGTGGCGGTGTTCGGCCTGGGGGGCGTGGGCAGCTGGTGCGCTGAGGCCCTGGCCCGGTCCGGGGTGGGGGCCCTTACCCTTATCGACCATGACGAAGTGGGCCTCACCAACCTGAACCGCCAGGTGGAGGCCACCCTGTCCACCCTGGGCAAGCCCAAGGCCCTGGCCATGGCGGAGCGGATCGCCGACATCAATCCGGACTGCAAGCTCACCGTTCGGGCGGAAAAGTATGAGGCAGCGCGGAGGGAGGCCTTTTTCTCCACTCGGTACGACTATATTGTGGACTGCATCGACCTGGTATCCTGTAAGCTGGACCTGATCGAGACCGCCCTTACCCGGGGCATCCCCATCCTCTCCGCCCTGGGCACCGGCAATAAGCTGGATCCCAGCCAGTTCCGCATCGGGGACATCTCCAAGACCGAGGGCTGTCCCCTGGCCCGGGTGGTGCGTAAGGAGCTGCGGGCCAGGGGCATCCACCGCCATCGGGTACTCTGGTCCCCGGAGGAGCCCAAGTCGGCCATCCAGCACGAGGCCCCGCCACCCGGCCGCCGCTCGGTGCCTGGCAGCGTGGCCTGGGTGCCCCCGGTGGCCGGGCTGATGATGGCAGGGGACGTGATCTGTTCCCTGATCAATACCCAGAGATAGCGCATAAAACATACCCCCCGCCGGCACACTAAGGCCGACGGGGGGTATGTTGTTTGAAGCAAGCAGAACGCAGCTGGCTCCGCCCCGCCCTGGCAGGGGCGGCAGCGGGGGTGGTCAACGGCTTTTTCGGGGGCGGCGGCGGCATGGTGCTGGTGCCCCTGCTGGCGGGCTGGTGCGGTCTGGGACAACGGAAGGCCTTTGCCACCTCGGTGGCCATCATCCTGCCCCTGTGCGTCCTCTCCGCCGCCATCTACCTGTTCCGGGGCGGGGTGGATTTTACTGCCGCCCTACCCTACCTGGCCGGGGGACTGCTGGGAGGGCTGCTGGGAGGCCGGCTGTTCAAGGGGCTGAACATGACCTGGCTCCGCCGGGGATTCGCCCTGCTCATCCTCTACGGCGGCGTGAGGGCCCTGCTGGGATGAGCGGCTGGCTGTTTCCCCTGCTGGCCGGGGCCGCCACTGGCATCCTGTCCGGCTTCGGGGTGGGCGGCGGCACTCTGCTGCTCATCTACCTCACTGCCTTTGCCGGCCTGCCCCAGCAGGAAGCCCAGGGCATCAACCTGCTCTACTTTCTCCCCGCCGCCGGAGCTTCCCTCCCCGCTCACATGAAAAACGGCTATGTGGAAAAGTCTATCCTCCTGCCCGCCATCCTGGCGGGGCTGGCCGCAGCGTCCCTGGCCGCCTGGGGGGCCACCGGCCTGGACACCGGCCTGCTGCGACGATTTTTTGGCGGGTTTCTCATCCTGATTGGCCTGCGGGAGCTATTTGCCCGGCCAAAAGAGCCCTGAGGGCCGCATAGACCTTCCCGGCGCCTCCGTCGCTGCTCCCCACCAACCAGGTGGTCTCCCCGGCCCGTACCAGCAGCCAGGGCCCGGTGCGGGGGTCCAGGCAGGCGGTGAGGGCACCGTACTCGTCACAGCGCCAGCGGCCTTTGTTCACCGTCTCCATAGCGGTGCCCGCCACCCGGCGGATGTGGGGCAGCTCCTCCAGCAGCTCCACGCTGTCCATCTCTTCCAGAGGGATCTCATACCGGGTGCCCGAGTGGGAAGCCACCAGGGCGGTGTCCGTCAAGGCAAGGGTCACCGGGGCTCGCTCCTCCCCCATGAGCCACACCCCCACCAGAGGCATGAACAGCAGCAGGGCTGCGGTAAGTGCCATAATGACTTTGCCCGCCGGTCTGGCCATATTGACGGTGGCGTTCAGTCCCACCCGGGCGTTGACCATCAGGTGGCTGTCATTGGGGTCATAGTAGAACATGCCCCAGAGCCACTTGTCGTCCTCATCCACATAGAAGTCCCGGCCACTTTGAGCCGTGAGTCTTTCCTGAAGCTTTCGCAGCCGGAACTCCAGGCCCACCAGAAACCCCGTCAGCAGCACCGCCAGCAGGAGCAGCAGCAGCAGTCCCGCCAGAGGATGCACAAAGCTGAGGGCCAGGGCCAGGTTGAACAGCGCCATGAACCAGGCCCCCCATACCCAGCACCGCCGCCAGGCCCGGCGGCGCAGACGGGTGAGGGCGGCGGTCAGGTCCTCGTTTTCGTCCACCACCTCCGCCTTCCGGCGGAAGGCCCAGCGGTAGCAGGCCCAGAACAGGAGCACACAGGCGGGACCAGTAAGAAGGATTAACCCCTCCAGGGTATCTCCCCAGCCCAGGGCCCACCAGACAGGTAGGGCGCTCACCACCAGGGCCAGCACAAAGATAACTGGAGAGGCCCGTTTCTCCGGCTGGGCCGCCACGGTCAGGTCGGCCACCGTCTGCTGCCGCCGGGGATCGCTCCATCCCCGCTCCCGTTTCAGGGCCTTCAAGGCCCGGTTGCACCTGACGTAGGGCACCACCGGCAGTACCACACACAAGTCCACCCAGACGAGCCAAATGGTCAGCATCAGACCGAAGGACACCGGTAGGAGCATCAGCGCCACCGCCAGAATCAGCAAGGCCAGGCAGACCCGGCCCAGCTCCTTTTTGAACCGGACAAGCAGGGCCAGAATATCCGGGTGGGTACGGCCCTCATAGGGGAAGGTTACCCCCACGGCGATGTTTTTCTTGAACTTGGCCTCGTTTTTCAGGAAGAAATACATCAGCGGAACCAGCCAGATGACGCTCAACCATAAAATCAGCTTGCCGATCATACGCTCCCCTCCTCGTCGTACAGCCTGGCGCAAAGCGCCAGGGCCTTCTCCTTGTCCAGCCCCGCCAGCCGCAGCTCGGACAGGCTCACCCGCAGCGCCCGCAGGGTGGCTCCTGATGGACCGGTCGTCTGGCCTGGGCAAACCACTGTGCCGCTCCGCCGGTCAGTCTGGATATACCCCTCCTGTTTCAGCAGCTGATAGGCCTTGCTCACCGTCATGGTGTTGACCCCGCTCTCCTCCGCCAGAGCCCGGACGGTGGCCAGCCGCGCTCCGGGAGACAGCCGCCCGTCGGCGATACCCACCACGATCTGGTCCCGGATCTGCTGGTAAATGGGGATATCGCTGCCAAAGTCCAAGCGCAGAAGCATGGTCCCGCCTCCTTGTATTGTTTGTATTATATATTATAATACAAATTTCATAAAAAGCAAGAGCCGAAGGAAATTCCCCTCCGGCTCCGGCCTCAGCTTCTGGCCCTTTTAAAGGTCAGATAGCCCTCCAGGATCAGGGTGGCGGCTACCGCGTCCACAGTTTTTTTATGGTTTTTCATTTTCTTCCCCGAAGCGTGGAGGATATTGTGTGCCTCCACGGTGGTGCGCCGCTCGTCCCACAGCACCGGACGCAGGCCGCAGGCCTCCTCCACCCGGGCGGCAAAGGCTTTGTACAGCTCGGCCCGGGGACCCTCGGTGCCGTCCATGTTCCGGGGAAAGCCCATCACCAGCTCCTCCACCTGGTGCTCCTCCACCAGCCGGGCCAGCTCGGCCGCCACCTGCTCCGGCTTGCGGCTGTGGATCACAGTGGTGAATCCGGCCAGCAGGCCGGTGGGGTCGGAAATGGCCACCCCTGTCCGGGCGTCGCCATAGTCAATGGCCATGATACGCAAGCAGATCCCTCCTTCCGGTCCACTATACAGAAGTTTCCCCCAAAAAACAAGAGAAAAGTTCTTGACTTGGGCGGCCACCTGTGGTATAGTTCAATTACCTATGAAAAAGGGCTCTTTTTTTGTGCGCATTTTTACGGTGTGATGACGCGCGAAACCCTTTCCTCCGCGCGAGACATAGGGAGGCAAATGTGCCGAATCCCCCACCGTGACGATGAAACGCGCGCTTACGCGCCGGTACGTTGCTGGATTCGGCCTGCGGCCGTGTCCAGCATTTTTGCTGTTCACGGTCAAACATTGAAGGAGGTGCCGAACATGGCGAAGGCCGGCAACCGGGTGAAGATCACCCTGCGCTGCTCCGAGTGTAAGCAGCGGAACTATAACACCAACAAGAACAAGAAGAATACTCCCGACCGTCTGGAATTGAAGAAGTACTGCCCCTTCTGCAGAAAGCACACGGTCCACAACGAGACCAAGTAATGAGTGCTGCATTAGGCTCAGAAGAAAGAAGGGTTGAACGGAATGTCTGAAAACGAGAAGCTCGAGCAGACCAAGCCCGCCAAAGCGGACAAGAAGAAGGACGCCGCCAAGGCCGACAAGAAGCCCGGCTTCTTCGCCCGCATCGGCAAGTGGTTCAAGGAACTCAAGAGCGAGCTGAAGAAGGTCCAGTGGCCCACCAAGAAACAGACCATCAACAACACCGTGATCGTCATCCTCTGCTGCATCGTCGTTGGGATCTGCATCTGTGTGTTCGACGCCCTCGCCGGCTCCGTGATCCGCGCCCTGTTGGACCTGTTTGGCAAGGGTTAAGGTGTAGCAAATGGCTGAAAACGCGAAATGGTATGTGGTGCATACCTATTCCGGCTATGAAAACACCGTGGCCGCCAGCATCGAGAAGGCAGTGGAAAACCGCGGCCTGCGGGAGCTGATCCACGAGGTCAGCATTCCCCTGGAGACCGTCACCGAGATCACCGACAACGGCCCCAAGACTGTGGAGCGCAAGGTTTTCCCCGGCTACGTTCTGGTCAAGATGGTTTTGACCGATGAGACCTGGCATCTGGTGCGCAACGTGCGCGGCGTCACCGGGTTCGTAGGCTCGGGCAACAAGCCCATCCCCCTCACCGACGAGGAGATCTCCGCCCTGGGCGTGGAAAAGCGCGAGGTGGTGGTCAACTACCAGGTGGGCGACAACGTCAAGATCATCAACGGCGCTCTGGAGTCCTTCCTGGGCACCGTGGAGGAGATCGACCTGGACCGCAGCAAGGTCCGTGTGGTGGTCTCCATGTTTGGCCGCGAGACTCCCGTGGAGCTGGAGCTGGACGAGATCGAGCCAGTGGAATAAGCTCCGGGTCCCGGCCCCCTTTCCCCCGCACGTGGGAGGGACTGCAAAGCAGTTCCGCTTCCAACCACATTTATCGTAGGAGGTGCTGTTTCAAATGGCACAGAAAATTACTGGTTATGTGAAACTTCAGATCCCCGCGGGCAAGGCGACTCCCGCCCCCCCTGTGGGTCCCGCCCTTGGTCAGCACGGCATCAACATCGCCGCCTTCACCAAGGAGTTCAATGAGCGCACCAAGAACGACGTGGGCCTGATCATCCCCGTGGTGATCACCGTCTACGCCGACCGTTCCTTCTCCTTCATCACCAAAACTCCCCCCGCCGCCGTCCTCATCAAGAAGGCCTGCAACATCGAGTCCGGCTCCGGTGTGCCCAACAAGACCAAGGTGGCCACCATCAGCAAGGAAGATGTGCGCAAGATCGCCGAGACCAAGATGCCTGACCTGAACGCGGCCAGCGTCGAGGCGGCCATGAGCATGATCGCCGGCACCGCCCGCTCCATGGGCGTCGTGGTGGGCGACTGAGCGAAGGAGGGAATAGAGCATGTTTAGAGGCAAGAAATATCAGGAGAGCGCCAAGCTGGTCGACAAGGCCGCTCTGTACGATACCGCTGAGGCCATGGAGCTGGTGGTCAAGACCGCTCCCGCCAAGTTCGACGAGACCGTGGAGCTCCACGTGAAGCTGGGCGTCGACTCCCGTCACGCTGACCAGCAGGTCCGCGGCGCCATCGTCCTGCCCCACGGCACCGGCCGCACCCAGCGGGTGCTGGTCTTCGCCAAGGGCGACAAGGCCGAGGCCGCCCGCGCCGCCGGCGCCGACTTCGTGGGCGAGATGGACCTGGTGGAGAAGATCCAGAAGGAGAACTGGTTCGACTACGACGTGGTGGTCGCTTCTCCCGACATGATGGGCGTTGTGGGCCGTCTGGGTAAGGTTCTGGGCCCCAAGGGCCTGATGCCCTCCCCCAAGGCCGGCACCGTCACCCCCGACGTGGCCAAGGCCGTCACCGAGATCAAAGCCGGTAAGGTGGAGTATCGTCTGGACAAGACCAACATCATCCACTGCCCCATCGGCAAGGTCTCCTTCGGCGCTGAGAAGCTGACCGAGAACTTCAACGCTCTGATCGGCGCCATCATCAAGGCCAAGCCCGCTGCCGCCAAGGGCCAGTACATTCGCTCCTGCGTTTGTGCTTCCACCATGGGCCCCGGCGTGAAGATCAACGGCGCTAAGCTCATGTAACTGTTCATGCGGAGCAGGATATCCTGCTCCGCATGTTTTTTCTTCCTGATTTTACGGTATTTCTTTCAAAATAGCAATTTTCTTTGAAATACACTTGACAACTTTCACCTTGTACGGTATACTATCTGTCGTGTTCAAAGACAGCAGGGGGCGCAAGCCGTAAATCCTGCCGAGAATGCAGCCACAACGGAATGTGATTGTTTGTGCTGTTTTCGCTGCTTTGAATGCGGAAACAGCTTTTTTGTTGCGTGACTGCATCGGAAAAGTTGAACTCAAATTCAACGGAGGTGAATCCAAATGCCTAACGCAAAGGTTCTCAGCGAGAAGCAGGCCATCGTGGCTGAGCTGACCGAGAAGCTGCAGACCGCCGCCAGCGGCGTGCTTGTGGACTACAAGGGCATCACCGTGGCCGAGGACACCGCTCTGCGTGCCGAGTGCCGCAAGAACGAGCTGGACTACGCCGTGGTGAAGAACACCCTGGTGCGTTTTGCCATCAACAACGTTGGTCTGAATGAGATGGATGACGTGCTCAACGGCACCACTTCTCTGGCCCTGTCCCACGGCGACCCCATTGCTCCCATGCGGGTGATCAACAAGTTCGCCAAGCAGTTCAACGGCGCCAAGTTTACCATCAAGGCCGGCTTCATGGACGGCAAGGTGCTGTCCATGGACGAGATCATGGCTCTGGCCGAGCTGCCCTCCAAGGAGGTCCTGCAGGCTCAGGTCCTGGGCACCATGCTGGCTCCCATCACCAGCCTGGCCATCGTCATCAAGGCCATCTGCGAGCAGAAGGGCGGCTCTGTGGAGAGCACCGAAGCTGCCGCCGAGTAATTCCCCGCATCACTCTATATCAATCATAATTTATTTAGGAGGTTACCTATCATGGCTTCTGAGAAAATCACTGCCCTCATTGAAGAGGTTAAGGGTCTGACTGTTCTGGAGCTCTCCGAGCTCGTCCACGCTCTGGAGGAGGAGTTTGGTGTTTCCGCCGCCGCTATGGCCGCTCCCGCCGCTGGTGGCGCTGCCGCTCCTGCCGCTGAGGAGAAGACCGAGTTCGACGTCGTTCTGGCTGAGATCGGCGCCGAGAAGATCAAGGTCATCAAGGCTGTCCGTGAGATCACCGGCCTGGGCCTGGCTGAGGCTAAGGCTGCCGTCGAGGCTGCCCCCAAGGCCATCAAGGAGGGCGTGTCCAAGGACGAGGCCGAGGAGCTCAAGAAGAAGCTGGAGGAAGTCGGCGCCAAGGTGGAGCTGAAGTAAGTTCTCCTGCCAACTACCGAAACCACAAGATAAGGCCCTCCGGCGCAAGCCGGGGGGCCTTATCTTGTGTTCCTCCGTCTCCCGCCCGGCGGCACCGCTCTGGCAAAAAGTACCACGCCTACCCGGGCGGAACCACCAACCCACCGAGGGGCGGGGGGATGCCTCGGGCCGGGGGGTGCGGATAGCGAGCCTGCGAAGCGTGGCCCCCCGGCGCCGGGGCGCCCACCCGACCGGGCACCACCCATTGCGCAACGATCACCGCCCCGCCACAGCATATGGCGCCAGGCCACGACACCACCTGGCAGCCGGGAACGAAAAGGGGGGGCCGAGGGGCCGCCGATAGGCCAAGGGGGCCAGCCCCACCGGCCCCCGCAGCCCGGACGCACGGCGGGGCGGCGCCGCAGCCGGGGCCGCCGACCCCCGCAAGGCGAGACCCGGACCGGCGGCGGGCCGACGGGCGGGCCGGGGCGCCCCGGGCGGCCACGGGCAGACCACGGAACACAACCACCCCCCGACGAGGGGCGGGCACCACTAAACCCCCGTATCGTTCCCGGCGGCCTCCCCCCTCCCCGGATATGGGAAGGGGGGTCCTTACGGCTCCCCCCTCCATGGCTCCTCTCCCTTCCTCCAGGGGTTCCAGTCCGGGGCGTAGTAGTCCGCCAGGTACTCCACCACCGCCTGCTCCACGTCCTTCTGAGTGGCGTCCCAGCCGTTTAGGTTGGTGCCGTGGGCCAGGGCGTGGCAGTCTGCGCAGAGGGTGATCAGGTTCTCCGGGCTGCTGGTGCCCCCCTTGCTGCGCTTGATGCAGTGATGGATCTGGAGGTACTTTGTGCTGTCGCACAGGGCGCACCGGTATCCGTCCCGGCGGTAAACCGCCTTCCTGGTCTCGTTGCTGATGTTGGCGCTGATCATGTGTGGCGCCCTCCTTTCCGGCCGCTCGGGCCACCTGGCGGCGCACCAGGGCTGTCAAGGGCGGCCGTCCCCCGCAAGGCCGCTTGCCTTGCCCTTGACGGGCCTGGTACACAATGAGAGGGTCGAGCGGCCGCTTGCACCCACGCTTCGATTACGGCGCTGGCGCCCACCTCCCCCTCTCCCGCCGCCGGGCAATGGTACGCCCGGTGGCCGGGGCTCTTCGACCCGCTCCAGGGCACCCTATCCGGCGGGCCAGCCAGTACGCCCGCCGGATCGGTACCCGGGCACTTTTCCGCCCTCCACCCGGGCGCTTTTCGACCCCCCACCCGGGCGCTTTTCCGCCCACTAACCAACTGAGGAAACCAACTGACACAACCACCTCCTTCAGCTGCTACCGGAAATTGAGTAGAACATCCGTTTCATTGCAGGCCGCCTCCACGGCTTCCATGACGAAGGCATAGACGCTGAGGCCCTGGGCCTGGGCGCACCGCCGCACCCTGTCCGCCATGCCGATGGGCATCTGCGCCCCCACCAGCCTGCGGCGCCTGCCCTCGTAGTCTGCGTTTGTATGGCGCCGCCTGGCCGCCCTGGCGCCCGCCTGGGCCACTTTCTCCAGGGCCTCCATGATCCTGGCCCGCTCCGGCTCCGGCAGGCTCCTGGCCGCCTCCAGGGCCTGGGCCATGGCCTCCCGCTCGTAACTGCGGATTTCCGGCATTTGGGCGTATTCCCTGATGTTTTCCACCATTCCCCGGGCTTTCCCCAGGTTTTCCACTGTGTTTTCCACTTGGTTCACCTCCAGCCGTATGTTATACCAGAACGTTTGTTCTAGTCAACCAGGTAACACCTCGCCTCCCAGCCACCGATTGGTGATGGCCGTCTCTGTGGCCCTATGCGAAGCATATGCCGCATGGGGCCAAGGCCATCAAGGAGGGCGTGTCCAAGGACGAGGCCGAGGAGCTCAAGAAGAAGCTGGAGGAAGTCGGCGCCAAGGTGGAGCTGAAGTAAGCTTCTTTTATCAACACGACAAGAGTGCCCGGGATGTTTATCCCGGGCACTTTTTGTATAAGGAAACCGCCGCGGAAATGCTATTCCGCGGCGGTTTTTTTACTAAACAGATCGGTGGCAGATCAGGCCGGTCGGATGACCAGTTCCCGGATCAGGCCGCTCTCAGGCTCCCAGCTCTCAATGGTAGCCAGGGCATGGTTGACCTGCCCACCGTAGCTGATATACAGATTGATGGTGCGCTCATCCTGAATGCGGGGATCCAGGAAGGACAGGCCGCCCAGAATAAATTTGTTGTGGTAAAACATCTCCACAGCCCAGCGGCCATAGATGTAATAGTTCTCGTTCTTGATACGCAGAGGGCAGTAGTCAAACAGGCGGCACTCCTCCGCAAAGCAGCTGGCCATAGCTTTGTAGTCCTTCTCCTGAAGGGCTTGCACCAGTTTTTGGATCATAATCTGTCCCTCCTTCTCAGTAAACCTTTTCCGAATTGAGCAGCGCGTCAGTTCCCCCGTCCACAAAAAGTACCACACCATTGACACCGTGTGCCTGGGGACTTGCCAGGAATACGATGGCGTTAGCCAGATCGTTGGGATCCATCAGCGCCCCGCTGCCGTAGTTGATGGGTACCGGCAGGGCGTCCACCGCTACCCGCTCCTGTGGACCCAGTTGGTCGGTCATGGCAGTTCGGACGTTGCCGGGGGCTACCGCGTTGATCCGCACGCCCTGAGCGCCCCAGCTGGCGCTCATCCGTCTGGCCCACCGGGCCAAGGCATACTTGGTAGCGGCATAAAAGGTATGAGCAGTCCTGCGGTCGTAATCCTTCACCAGGGCCAGAATGCGCTCCTCATCCGCCTGGTTGTTCAGCATGCCCACCACATCCATTCGGGCGGCGCCCTGAGCAATGGTATTGGAGGACACCACCACACAGCTGCCACCCCGTTTTTTCAGCAGGTCAAATACACCCATGGCCATCTGGGTGGCTCCAAAATAGTTCAGAGAAATGATGAGGGGAATGTTTCGATTGACTCCGGCGTTGCAGATCATGGCGTCAATCCCATCGGGATAGCGTCGGTGCAGCTCGTCAATGGCGGCCTGACGGCCCTCCTTGGTGGCCAGGTTGGCGTTGATATCGCCACCGTTCAGGTCGATGTTTACCGTTTCGTGTCCGCATTCCTTCAGCAATTCCACCGTCTTGGCGCCGATGCCGCTGGAGCCGCCGGTGACCACATAGATGCTCATAAGGGTGACCTCCTTCATGTTTTTGTTTTCTGACTACGAGTTTAGTGTCAAAAGGCTAAAAAGTAAACTATGCAGTTTAAATAATGATTTTATGTTTTATTTTTGTTTGATTGTAAAATATGCACAATTTTATTTTGGAAAATGCCGTTAGTTTTTTAACATATCGTCTAATTTATTTTTTCACAAAGAAAGGAGGTCCAGCGGGCCGGAGCAAATGCTCCGGCCCGCTGGACCTATGGGCTGCTTAGGCTCAGACTCAAACACTTCCCGCCACGTCCAGCATGGTTTCCATCAGGATACCATATCCCTGGGTGGGATCGTTGACCAAAACGTGGGTGACCGCCCCCACCACTTTGCCGTCCTGAAGGATGGGGCTGCCGCTCATACCCTGAACGATGCCGCCGGTGGTCTCCAGCAGCCTGGGATCGGTAACTTTCAGCATGAGATTGCGGGTATCTCCCTCTTTTTCGGGAAAGATACGGGTGATCTCAATTTCATAGTCCTCTACCTGATCTCCCGTCACATTGGTGCGCACCACGGCTGCCCCAGTTTTTACCTCGCTCCGGCTGGCCACCGGCATTGGCTCCAGTCCGGCGGTAAGGGCGTCATCCTCCATCTGGCCAAACACACCACCACCGGTGTTGGCCCATAGGGTACCCAGATCCCGCTCCACCTGGAAGGTCCCCTGGAGCTGTCCGGGCGTTCCCGCCTCGCCCTTCTGCACGTCAGCCACCTGGGCATACAGGATGGAACCAGCCTGGAGAGGCATGAGCCTGGCAGTATCCACATCGTTGATGCCGTGGCCCAGCGCCCCAAACATGCCGCTCTCCGGCTCCCAGAAGGTAACAGTCCCGATCCCCGCCATGGAGTCCCGGATCCAGGCCCCCAGCTTATACTGGCCGTCGTCGGCACACTTGACCGCGTTGGCGGTGAACTGGATCTGCTGATCCTCCCGCACCGCTCGGATACTCATGGCGGAGTCTCCCGCCTGCTGGAGGACCGCCTGGACCTCCTCGATGCTGTCCACCTCTTCCTGATTGATGTGAGTGATGATGTCCCCCTCTCTCAGACCGCAGTCCTTGGCCGGAGAGGAACTGCCCTGGCCGTCGCTGACCTGGCCCAGACCCACAACCAGCACACCGTCGGAAAACAGCTTGATGCCCACCGTCCGCCCGATGGGCACCACCTCTGTCACCTGCTCCGCCGCTCCGGCGGACGGAAGGCTGGCCATCCACCATACCAGTACCGCCGCTGCCAGCAGCGCCACCCAGGGCCTGAGCTTGGGTTCCTCGTTTGCCATGGCCGTGTTCACGCTCCTTTCTAAAGCAAGACGCATTTTTTGCGCCTGGCCTTAATATGGCCCACCTGATCCGGCCTCACCCTGGCAATCAAACGCTCCATTGGATTGGTCATCGCACCCACTGCCCAATAACAGTAGCTTTCCTATTCTATTCCCCCATTTTTACCCCATCCTGCCCCCTTTTTCTGCGCAGGTCGGATTTCCCAGGTCTGAATTTTCGTCCTTCGCATATCCTGTTACCACCAAAAACAAAGGAGTGTGGGCAATGTCACGCCAAAACAGGACAGAACTGTTGGTTTTTGTGCTGGCTGCCGCCGTGGGCACCGGCCTCCACTTTCTCTACCAGCTGTTTCCCTGCGTGTTCACCGCGCTGATCGCCCCGGTGAACGAAAGCCTTTGGGAACATGTCAAGCTGCTGTATTGGCCCTGCCTCATTTCCGGGCTTTTTCTCCACCGCCGACAGCCCCATCTGCTGGGGCAGCGGGCCTTTGCCCTGCTGGTCGCCGCCGCTGGTATGCTGGCCATCGCCTATGTCTACCACATCCTCCTTTCAGGAGATTCTCTGGTCTTTGATATCTGCCTATATCTTGCCATGACGGCACTCTTTTTCCTGCTGCCTCATCTGCTGCGCCAGCCCTGCTGGCAGACCTTTCAGGAACTGCTGGTCCTTCTGGTGCTGGCTCTGGGACTTGCCACCTTGCTGTTCACCTTTTTCCCGCCGCCCGGAGCTCTTTTTACCGATCTGTCCGGCTCACCTACCTGGATCACCCTGCCCTGTTGATAAGTACCGCCAGAGCTTCACCTGATTTTCCCTAATATTTCCCTTTTCCCAGGCTATATCCATCTTTTACACAGGAGCATCTTGCGCACCAACCGCCTGTTTGGTACTATTAGAGATGCCCCATGCCGTTCCCTTTACCCGGGGCATATTATAGGAAAGGTGGAAAGAGCCATGAAGAAAAAAACGCGCAAAATCTTGTCCCTGTTCCTATCCCTGACCATGGCCAGCACCCTGTGCCTCCCTGCCATGGCCGTCGAAGAAGAGCCCACGCCGGCAGATGACGGTATTGTCGTGCTGTACACCAACGACGTCCATTGCACCAGCGATGACGGCACGGCCTACGCCGCCATTGCCTCATACAAGGCTGAGATGGAGGCGAGCTACGGCGTCAGCAATGTAACCCTGGTAGATAACGGCGACGCTATTCAGGGTGCCGCCCTGGGCGCCCTGTCCGAGGGCGGCTGGATCGTGGACATTATGAATCAGGTGGGCTATGATCTTGCCATCCCCGGCAACCACGAATTTGACTTTGGCATGGATACCTTCCTGGATATCGTGGCCAATCAGGCAGACTATTCTTACCTGAGCTGCAACTTCCTGGACGCTGAGGGCCAGCCCGTGCTGGACGCCTGGACAATGATCACCTACGGGGACGTGGACGTGGCCTATGTGGGCATCTCCACCCCGGAGACCATGACCAAGGCCGCCCCCGCTTACTTCCAGAACGAGGACGGGGAGTACATCTACAGCTTCTGTCAGGGTAACGAGGGCCAGGACCTGTACGACCAGGTACAGGCCACGGTAGACTCCGCCCGGGAAGCTGGGGCCGACTATGTGGTAGCTATGGCCCACCTGGGCGAGGACGCCCAGAGCTCTCCCTGGATGTCCACCGAGGTCATTGCCAACACCACCGGTATCGACGTGGTGCTGGACGGTCACTCCCATACCGTGGAGCCCTCCAAACTGGTGGAGAATGCCGACGGGGAGCAGGTCCTGCTAAGCCAGACCGGCACCAAAGCCGAATCCATTGGCAAGCTGGTCATTGGGAAGGACGGCACCATGACCACCGAGCTGGTGCCCCTGGCTGATGTGGACACCACCTCTCAGGCTTACGCCGATGCCGATACCTTTATCAAGAGTATCCAGGAGCAGTACAAGTCCAAAACCGAGGAAGTGGTGGCTACCTCCCAGGTGGATCTCACTGTCAACGACCCCGTCACCGGCCAGCGTGCGGTCCGCTCCGCCGAGACCAATCTGGGCGACCTGTGCGCCGATGCCTACCGGATCATGCTGGGCGCTGATATCGGCTGGGTCAACGGCGGCGGCGTCCGGGCTGACATTGCCGCTGGAGACGTAACCTACGGCGACATCATCGCCGTCCACCCCTTCGGTAACATGGCCTGCCTGGTGGAGGTCACCGGCCAACAGATCCTGGACGCTCTGGAGCTGGGCTCCATGTACGTGGGCACCGCTGAGAACGGCGGCTTCCTGCAGGTGTCCGGCCTGAAGTACACCATTGACACCTCCATTCCCTCCTCTGTGGAGCTGGATGACGCTGGCAACTTTGTCCAGGTGGCCGGCGACCGCCGGGTAAGCGACGTTCAGGTGCTGGACAGCGAGACCGGAGCATACGCCCCCATCGATCCCGAGGCCACCTATTCCCTGGCCTCTCACAATTACATGCTCAAAGACGGCGGCGATGGCTACGCCATGTTCGGCGCCAAGAACATCACCATCCTCCAGGATGAGGTCATGGTGGACAACGAGGTCCTCATCAACTACATCAAGGACGAGTTGGGCGGCGTCATTGGGGAAGCCTACGCTGACCCCTGCGGCCAGGGCCGTATCACCATCCTGTACGCCGACGCTGACTTTTCCTCTTGGTATGGCGACGCCGCCCGCTTCGCCATCCGCAGCGGCATCATGAGCACCACCAACGGCTCTGATTTCAGCCCCAGCCAGGAGATCAGCCTGGCTACCCTGTATCAGGTGCTGTACAACCTGGCAGATACGCCAGAGGTGGGGACTGACACCGTGACCGATACCGCCGGGCAGTGGTACGACGAATGCGTGAACTGGGCCGCCTCTGTGGGCCTGTATGAGGGCGATACGTTCGGAGAGGACAGGGCCGTTACCCGGGCCCAGACCGCCCACATCATTGCTACCGCCGCCACCTACCTGGGCTTCCCTGCCCCAGAGACCGGCACCGGTCTGGCAGATGCCCCTGACTACGCCGACATACCCGCCGAGTATCTGGCGGGTGTGACCTACTGCTACTACGCCGGGATCATGGTAGGTAACGACCTGGGGCAGCAGATGCCCAATAACGTGCTCACTCGGGCGGAATTTGCCCAAATCCTTCTCAACCTCAGCAGCTTGATTCAGTGATCCCCTGACAGGCAAATAAATACCGGGGCGCGCCACACGGCGCGCCCCGGTATTTATTTGTTTGTCAGTCCTGTTTGTACTGCTTCAGCGCCTGGGCCAACTGATCCGGGCAGGAGGTGGACTTGAAGCCGCAGCGGATGCCCTCCAGCCGCCGAATGGCCTCAGACACCTCCATTCCCTCCACCAGGCGGGAAATCCCCTGGAGGTTACCACTGCACCCCCCCTGGACCTGGAGAGACTGAATCACTCCGTCCTCCACCTCCACTCGCATGTGGGCAGAACACACCCCTCTGGGCCGGTAATTTATGGTCATCTTTGCTCTCTCCTTTTTCTTCCTGGTAACGGGTCGTAACGGGTCAAAGCATACCACATTTTTGCCAGGATTGCAATTCATGACGGCCTTGTGGTATAATAATCGGGAATAACCCCCATTTCCTTGAGCAGAAGGGAGGCGTACCCATTGACGTCCAGTACCAAGCTGGCTCTGGCTACTTCGCTGAAGCGGCTGCTGCAGAAAAAATTCCTGGACGATATCACGGTGAAGGAGCTGGTGGAGGACTGCGAGGTAAACCGTCAGACTTTCTATTATCACTTTCAGGACATCTACGATCTGCTCCACTGGTTTTTGGAGCATGAGACCCAGCAGGCACTCCAGGGCACAGATCAGTGGCAGGACGCCTTGATTGCCGCCTTTCACTACATTAAGGACAATCATATTATTATTTTCCATATTTTCCGTTCCAACGGCCGTGACCACCTGGACTGCCACTTTTTTACCCTGGCCCGTGCCCTCTGCGTCTCCCTTCTGAAGGAGGCCTCTTCAGAACAGGTGCTGACTGACAAGGACATGGAATTTCTCATCGACTTCTATATGTATGCCGTATCTGGCCTGATGCTGGGTTGGCTGGCTGACGATATGAAGGAACCGCCGGACCAGCTGGCCGCCCGCATTTCCTTTTTACTGGAGGACGAACTGCCCCGAGTGGTGCGGCGATTCTCCAGCCATCCGCCCCTGGGCGCACAAACAGCTCCCTGACAGCCCGTCTGCATTGACGGCAGTCAGGGAGTTTCCATTTTTGGGATACGCTGTCATTATTTCGTATCTGTTTGTCAGAAAAGTTGGCTTGGGACATTTTATTTCTGGCCAAGTTGACTGTTGACTTTTTTACCAAACAGAAATACCATTTATAGTATATTTTAACCATAGTACAGGAAGGAGTGTTCCTATGACCCACCATTTTCTCTTTGAGATCGCCCTGATCCTCCTGAGCACCAAGGTGCTGGGTATACTGACAAAACGGTTTGCCCTGCCCCAAGTAGTAGGCGCTCTGCTGGCCGGGTTGGTCATGGGCCCCGCCATGCTGGGCATTCTTCAGGAGACCACCCTGATGGATCAGCTGGCTGAGCTGGGCGTTATCGTTCTGATGTTCAACGCCGGACTGGAAACCGACCTGGGAGAACTAAAAAAAGCGGGACGATCCGCGTTCATCATTGCTGTGATCGGGGTATTGATCCCCCTGGTGGGCGGATTTTTCCTGGCCACCGCCTTTAATCAGGGGCCTGACACCATGCTTCAGAACTGGTTCATTGGCGTCATCCTTACCGCCACCTCGGTGAGCATCACCGTGGAAACTTTAAAGGAAATCGGTAAGCTGTCCACCCGCTCGGGCAACGCCATCCTGGGCGCCGCTATCATCGACGACGTGCTGGGCATCGTGGCCCTCACCATCATCACCAGTCTATCTGGCACCGGCACCAATCTCTGGGTGGTTCTGCTGAAAATTGTGGTATTCTTTGCCACCAGCGTGGTGATGTGGATCGTCCTCCACCGGGCGGTGGAGTGGTGGTTTGCCCGATACAACCGGGACAAACGCCGGTTCGTGGTACTCTCTTTCGCCTTTTGCCTGATGTATGCCTACCTGGCCGAGGAGCTTTTCGGAGTGGCCGACATCACCGGTGCGTACATCGCCGGTCTGATTTTTGCCAATACCCCCCGGGTCGCCTACCTCCAGGACCGGTTTGAAACTCTGTCTTATACCCTGCTCTCCCCTATCTTCTTTGCCAACATCGGACTGAAAGTGGTGCTGCCGGAGATGAGCGGCGCCATTATCCTCTTTTCTGTCCTGTTGGTGCTGTGGGCCGTGGTGTCCAAAGTCATCGGCTGTGGCCTGGGTTCGAAGTTGTGCGGCTATAACGGTCAGGATTCCCTACGGATCGGTGTGGGCATGATCTCCCGTGGCGAGGTAGCCCTGATTGTAGCCAACAACGGCATTGCCGCAGGCCTGATGCCGGAGGTCTTCTTCGGTCCGGTGGTACTGATGGTCATTGCTACCACCATCCTTACTCCTATTTTGCTGAAGCTCGTCTATCGTGGCAAGGAAAAGGACTACAGCGACCTTCAGGAAAGCGAGCTGGTCAACCGGTACGAGGACGCGGAGGCCTTCGATCTGGCCGCCCAGGCCCTGCTGGAGGACCACGAGCGTCTGCGCAACGCCCATCAGAAACAGCACAGGCAGAATGGAATATGAAAAAACGGGGCTGCGGCGCAGCCCCATTTTTTTACGATATTCATCCCTTCAGGCGGCTGTCGTACAACTCCGCCAGCTCATCCTGGTAGGGAGACATGATGAGACGGACATATACCCCATCCCGCTTTACCTCGCTCTTCTCCACCACGGCATACTGATCGGGCAGATAGTTCTTAAACTCATTGCGCCGGGCATCCAGCCGGTTTTGCAGCTTGGTCTCTACCGTCTTGGCGCTCTCCTCATCCTTGGCTTTGACCAGCACCACCTCATTGGCGGTGATACCGTCGGCGGCCATCTCTGCGGAATAGGACTCCAAAGTATCGGTATCAATGCCATAGAAATTCAGCATATCTGTATCGGTGAGCTGGAGGCTCCCCTGGATGGGATGAGCCTCGCGCATCTCCTCCATCACCTGAGCCACATCCACCTCGGCCGTCTTGACTCCGCCGCAGGCGGTGATGCCCAACAGCAACAATACGCTCATGGCCAGCAGCAGACCCCGCATCTTTCGTTTCATGTTTCGCTCCTTCCGGCGGTCATGCCGCCTGATTATCAAGGGATGATCCCGGCCGGTCCGGACAGCCCCGCCATCCCCCGATCCGCATACACATTCTTCCATCCCTTCAGTGTGGCTTCAGTGTATCAGATTTTTTCTGTTCCGTCCAGTGGATGGCTTCTTTTTATCCTGTCCATCCCTTGTTTTTTCATTCCGGGATCAGCTCTTAATTGCAGGAAAATGGAGTCGTCTCCTTCTGCTATTTCCCCTGACCCGCCTGATTCGCCTTCTGGCTCAGGCTCTCCACCGTTTTGGCCAGCCAGTCCGGAACAGGCGCCCCCAGCTCTCCTGCGTTTTCGATGATGGAGCCGGCCTCGGTGAGGATGTACCACATGACCACCAGGGGGCAGAGGAGCACCGAGTAGGCGAAGGGCAGCTCCACCGCCGGCATGTTGGCCAGCAGGTGGCCGATGACCACGTCCAGGATGGCCGAGACGATGACGGCCACCACGCTGCCCAGCTTGTGCCAGATGCCGTCCCGGGCGGTCTTGCTGGACCATTTCCCCGCCCGGAGGGCGGCGGCGGAGCCGGTGATGTAGTCGATGACCATCAGCCCGATCCAGGCCAGCACCACCCAGCCAAACCACCCCCACAGGGCGGTGAGGGCGGCACCAAGGGCGGCCACAGCGGCCTTGAAGGCGTTGACGTTCTCCATATCAGCTCCCCCCTTCCAGCAGTCCCAGCCGGTCCAGCACCAGGGCGGCCTGCTCCCGGGTCATGGGGCCTTGCGGGTCGGTTCCGTCGAAGATCCCCAGGTTGGCCGCCTTCTGCCAGGCTTCCTGTGCCCACTCCGAGGCGGGCTCCACATTGACGGACAGCCTGGCGTTGACCTGGGCGGCGATGTCGGCCATTTTGCCCAGCAGGTAGGGCCCCGGGCAGGCGGTGGCGGCAAAGTCCTGGTGCACCGTCATGTTGGCCCCGTTCCTGTGGTCCACCCGGTCGCTCTTGGAGGTTGCCCACACCAGCTTGGAGATGCCGTTGCGGCGGCAGATGTCAGTACACAGGTCGATGAGGGCGGTGTAGGCTTTCTCAGACACAGGCCAGTTGGGCTCGCCGTCGCTGTTGGCCACCTCGATGGTCACCGCCCGGTGGTCGTTGGCGCCGTTGGAGCTGGCCCAGGACCGGTCGGCCTCGTCCACGTACAGGGCGATCCGCCCGTCGCTGCCGATGCCGTAGTTGGCGGAGGCCTGCCGGGAGCTTTGGGCGAACCCGGCCCCGCAGGCCTCGATGGTGGCGTTCACCGCCGCCATGTGGTGGATGGTGATGGTGTCGATCTTGTGGTTCCTGGGGCTGTTCTTGTTGGGAGACAGCTTGGTGTAGGAAATCAAAGTACTGTTGGACATTGCCTTTCCCTCCTGCTACGAAAAGAATGTAATGGAGCCGTCATAGGGGGTATCACTGGTGAGCACCACGTTCCCGGTGGATGCCTGATAGGACACACTGGTACCCACCGTGGCCCAGGTGCCGGTCTTCAGCGTTCCGGATACCTGATGCCGCAGTACAAACCCGAACGCAGCGCTGGTCATACCGTGACTGGAGGCAGGGATCTGTAAGCTACCGCCGGACCATTGGCTGCTGGTAAAGGTCACGGTCTTGCGCACACAGCCGCCGGCTGTCACCAAATTCCCATAAAATGTACTCTCTGTTCCCTGATATCCCGCATTTACCGCTCCCTGATAGGCTGACAGGCCGGAGTCTCCCGTATCGCCCTTGGGGCCCTGGGGGCCGGTCTCACCCTGGATGCCCTGAGGACCTTGCTCACCAGGCGGGCCCTGCTCACCCTGGGGGCCGGTATCACCGGTATCTCCCTTGGGACCCTGGGGGCCGGTATCACCGGTATCACCCTTGAGACCCTGGGGTCCGGTCTCGCCTGTGTCGCCCTTGGGACCCTGGGGGCCGGTATCACCAGTATCACCCTTTGGGCCCTGGGGACCGGTCTCACCCTGGATGCCCTGAGGACCTTGCTCGCCGGGCGGGCCCTGCTCACCCTGGGGGCCGGTTTCACCGGTATCGCCCTTGGGACCCTGAGGGCCAGTCTCGCCTGTGTCGCCCTTGGGACCCTGAGGGCCAGTCTCGCCTGTGTCGCCCTTGGGGCCCTGGGGGCCGGTATCACCGGTATCACCCTTGGGGCCCTGGGGGCCGGTATCACCGGTATCACCCTTGGGGCCCTGGGGGCCGGTATCACCGGTATCACCCTTGGGACCCTGAGGGCCGGTCTCACCCTGGATGCCCTGAGGGCCTTGGTCACCGGGCGGGCCCTGCTCACCCTGGGGGCCGGTCTCGCCTGTGTCGCCCTTGGGACCTTGCGGGCCGGTATCACCGGTATCACCTTTAGGACCTTGCGGGCCAGTTTCACCGGTATCGCCCTTGGGACCCTGGGGGCCGGTCTCGCCCGTGTCACCCTTGGGGCCCTGGGGGCCGGTCTCGCCTGTGTCGCCCTTGGGGCCCTGGGGGCCGGTTTCACCGGTATCGCCTTTGGGACCCTGAGGGCCAGTCTCGCCCTGGATGCCCTGAGGACCCTGCTCACCGGGCGGACCTTGTTCGCCCTGGGGGCCAGGGTCCCCCGTTTCGCCTTTGGGACCTTGGGGGCCGGTTTCTCCCGTGTCGCCTTTAGGACCCTGAGGGCCAGTCTCGCCCTGGATGCCCTGAGGGCCCTGCTCACCGGGCGGACCTTGTTCGCCCTGGGGGCCAGGGTCTCCGGTATCGCCTTTGGGACCCTGAGGGCCAGTCTCGCCCTGGATGCCCTGAGGACCTTGCTCGCCGGGCGGGCCCTGCTCACCCTGGGGGCCGGTCTCACCCTGGATGCCCTGGGGACCCTGTTCGCCGGGCGGGCCTTGTTCGCCCTGCGGGCCGGGCGGTCCCATAGACACGTCCGGCAGCGGCAACTCCGAGTCAAAATACCGCTCCTCTTCCACATCCCAGATCTGCCACACGCCCTCCTCCCCGGGGATGGGCGGGTGTTCATACAGCGCCCGGATCTCCTTTTCTGCCTGGGAAAACGCATTGGGCAGCTCCGGCCATTGGGCGTCCCCGGACAGGCTGGGACTGATATAGGCCTGCACCGTATTGGTGTGCCGGGTCTTTTCCCCCTGCGTCCCCCGCAGCTGGAGCACGTAGTAGCCCGACAGGGCCAGCATATCCGCCGTCAGAGCCACATACAGCCCGTCCTCCCCCTCTTCCAGCCGGATCACGTCCAGGTACTTCCCCACCTGGACCAGCAGATCCCAGGTCCACCCCTGAGGAATGTCCCCCGCTACCCGCAGCTCCCGGGTCAGGTTATCATACTGGCGCGCCACAGTTCCCCCATCGTGGGTGATGCTCCAGTCTTCAAACCAGATCAAGCAGTGTACACCTCCCACCCAGCCGGGTAGGCGTCAGGGGCCCAGGTATTCCCGTCAATGAGGGAGCGGTACAGCGTGCCGTTGTAGTCCACAATGTCTCCCTTGTTGTAAGCGTCATGGGCCCCGGTGGGCTGGCTCCACACCGGATAGCCCGCCTGGTTCAGCCCGAAGGCGTCGTACAGGCTGTCGGTGCCCTGGCCGGGCAGCCAGTCGGCCTGGCTGGTGTGGGCCTGCACCACCTTGTACAGCTGGGGGTCCCCCACCTGGTTGGTGCCGTAGGAAAGGATATCCCCCACGGCGTAGCTTTTGCCCGCCTCCCAGGCCGGGTAGACCGCCGCTACCTCCAGGGCCTGCTCCTCGCTCAACGTATTGGCAAACAGCTGCAAGGCCCGCCGCAGCTGCTCCGCCGCCTGCATTCTGGTCATACGCTCACCCCCAGCAAAGTATTCAGCACGTCGGTATCCGTGGGCTCCGGGGCGGGGGGCTCCGGCACCTCACCGGGGGTCAGCCCCACCAGCACCCCGTCCTGGATGTCCAGGGTACAGTACCCCCGGCAGTCCCAGGCCGCCTGCTCCAGCTCCGCCGGCACGGCGATCCAGCCCTCCAGCCAGCACTCGGTGCGGTGGCTCTGGCTCTGCAGGCCGTGGCCGCCGTCCGCTCTGGCCTCGATCTCAATGATGGTCAACATACAGCTCCCTCCTGATACATGAAAATAGATGATACAGCAGCCGCCGGAACAGGGAATGCTTCTCCCGCCGGCCCGCCCCCTGTTGTTCCAGCCAGGCCAGCAGCTTTCCGCTGCCCCACCGGGGCTCCTGAGGGGCGGAGACCCCCTCCCCCAGGGCCACGCAGCGCTCCGCGTCCCCTCGGAAAAACCGCAGCAGCCGGGGGACCAGGGACACAGGCCGCGTGATCCGGGCGGGGGCATTGCGCTTCTGATAGGTCCTTTTCTCCCGGGGCTCCTCCGCCGGAGGCAGGTCGTTGAAGTGGGCCATCAGCCGCTCCTCCAGGCTGTCCAGCCCCCGCACCTCGATCTGTTCCCCCAGGGCCAGGCCCTCCAGGCGGCGCAGGCCGCACCGGATGGACCGCAGCACCGAGGCGTGGTCCACCCCCAGCAGGGTCCCGATCTCCCGCAGACTGAGCCACTCCCCGTAGTAGAGGTAGAGATAGGTCTGCTGCCGGGTGGTGAGCCGCTCCAGCACCGCTTTCAGCACCTCCGGCTCCCCCAGGTCCACCACCAGGGGCCCGCCCTCCCGGCAGCCCAGCAGCTGGTACAGGGCCTGGGCGTCGGCGGCCAGCCGGGACCGCCCCCGCTTCAGGGTCCGGCACACGGTGGACCGATTCTTGCCGTTCTCCCGGGCCACCTGGGCCGGGCGCTTTTGGCCGGTCTGGTCCAGATAGGCCGCCTGGGCGGCGGTGAGGCCGCTCCTGGCCCCCGCCAGAGCCAGGCGCATCTTGTCGTGCTCCGTGGGGCCCTCCGGGTCCTCGGCCCCCTCCAGCTCCGCCCAGGTCTGGTACTGGAGCTGGTCCCACCGCCAGCCGTCCACCCCCGCCCAGGTGGTCCCCCGGCTGATCTTGTGGCCGGGCATCAGCTCCCGCAGCCGCCGGGCGCAGTCCACCAGATCCTCCTCCACCTGAGCCAGCTCCAGACGCACGCTCCGGTCCCCCTCCGCCAGCCTGGCCTGGAGGGCGGCCTTCTCCTCCCGCAGCGCTTTGATCCGGACCCGGACCTCCGCCGCCCCGGTCATCGTTTGGTGGCGTCCACCCGGGGGGCATGGAGGGTGGAGGTAGTGTAGTGCCCGTCTCGGGGCCGGGTGTAATATCCCTCGGTCAGCTGCCGCAGGTCTCGCATTTCCCCCAGCATCTGCCGCAGCAGGGCCAGCTCCCGCCGGGCCACCGCGTCCCCCGCCTCCGCCCGGACCTGACGGTCCTCCATGGCCAACCGCAGCCTGACGGCCGCCTCACGGTATGCTTCTGACAGCTCCGCCAATTTGCTCACACCGATCCCTCCCCTCTCGGCTGCCGGATCAGGCCCCCTGCCGCTCCTTTTCACACCTCCTTTCCCCGGAGCCACAGACAGCCTTCACCTATAGGCTGCCATGCCCCAAAAGTTGCACGTTTGCGTACACCCAGTGAAAATATTTTTTAAAAAACGCAAAAAGAGGGACCCGCCCCAGCCAAACAAAGCTTGGGCAAGCCCCTCTGAAAAAAAAGAACCGCCCTGTCCACATCGGACAGCAGCGGAGTAACTTCTGATCAGGACAGCACAACCCCCCGGCCATCCAACGTGACCGGGGGGCTACTTTTCGACCTGGGGTTCGATCATAGATTAACCTCGACTTTCTACAGATTTGCCACGCTCCGGAAGAGATTGTACAATCAGATTTCAGGAATCACTTGTCTCCTGCAACATGCTTGCCCTTGATTTCCGTCTTCAGCGAACTTCGCATCAGAGGTTTCCTGGGTCTTCTCGCTTCACTGAGTTTGTTGGGAACATGTGCTTTGCTGAAACTTTATATATTCAACACTTCCGCAGCGCCTAGGCACTTGATAGGATGAGCCTTGCTAGCCCATGGGGTTCACCTCTTTCTTTTCTGGCTTAAGTATACTAAATACTCGTCAGTTTGTCAAGCAGTTTTTATGTATTTTTCATAATTTTCTTGCCTGTCCGGGGAGTAGTCTCCCCTCCCCGGACAGGCCCATTCACAGCCGCTGAAGCACCACCAGCACCAGTCCGTAGACCACGCTGGCGCCCACGCCGTACACCAGCACCGGCCCGGCGATGGTGAACATCCGGGCCCCCACGCCCAGCACCAGTCCTTCGCTTCGGAACTCCACCGCAGGAGAGGCCACCGCGTTGGCGAAGCCGGTAATGGGCACCAGAGTACCGGCCCCCGCATGCTTGGCGATGGAGTCGAACCACCCCAGGCCGGTGAGCAGGGCGGCCAGAAAAATCAAGGTCACCGAAACGGCTGAGCCGGCGGTATCCTTGTCCAGCCCCAGACCTTGGTATAACTCGCCCATGGCTTGTCCCAAGGTACAAATCAGTCCGCCCACCACAAAGGCCCACACCAGATCCTTTCCCATGGGGGAAGGTTTTGCCATGCCCGAGACATAGCGGCTGTATTCCTCATTGGTCATGTCCACAAGAATCCCTCCTTTTTCTCCAGTATGTCCCAGCCTGAAAGAAATATGCGCCATTTTTCAGGTTCCCTCTTGACTTTCCCGCCGCCGCAAGGTATACCCTGTACCACAGAGGTAATCCCCGGGAGACAGCGTCACTGGCACCTGTCGGCATACGTCCAACCAATTTTATGAAGGAGGAACTCATATGCTGCTGCTCAATCTTGATTACGTACCCGACAAAAAGATCCAGGCCCTTGGGGTGGTCACAGGCAGTGTGGTACAATCCAAGCATTTCGGCAGGGATTTCATGGCGGGGATGAAAACCCTGGTGGGGGGCGAGATCGTGGGTTATACCGAGATGCTGGCCGAGGCCCGTGAAATTGCCACCAAGCGGATGGTGGACGAGGCGGCGGCCATGGGAGCCGACGGGGTCATCGGCCTGCGGTACACCACCTCCGCGGTGATGCAGGGTGCGGCGGAGGTCACCGCCTACGGTACCGCCGTCCGGATCCTGGGGGGCTGATCATGCTGCGGATTGAGCACTTTTCCAAAACCTATTCCAAGGGTGTCAAGGCGGTGGATGATCTGAGCCTCCACATTGCCCCCGGCGAGATCTTCGGCTTCATCGGCCACAACGGGGCGGGTAAGACCACCACCCTTCGGGCGGTGGCCGGGGTGATGGATTTTGACCAGGGCACCATCATCATTGACGGCCACGACATCCGCACCGACACCCTGGCCGCCAAGAAGGCCACCGCCTTCCTGCCGGACAACCCCGACCTGTACGACTTCCTCACCGGCATCCAGTTTCTTAATTTCATCGGGGACATCTACCAGATCCCCGGGGACGCCCGGCGGAACCTGATCGAGAAATACGCCGGGGCCTTCCAGCTCACCGGCAACCTGGGCAGCCCCATCGGCAGCTATTCCCACGGCATGAAGCAGAAGCTGGCCCTGATCTCCGCCCTTATCCGCCGGCCCCGGCTGCTGCTGCTGGACGAGCCCTTTGTGGGCCTGGACCCCACGGCGGCCCATCTGCTCAAGCAGTTCTGGGCGGAGCTGTGCCAAGAGGGGGGCTCGGTGTTCTTCTCCACCCACGTGCTGGAGGTGGCCGAAAAGCTGTGCCACCGCATCGCCATCATCAAGCAGGGCAGGCTCATCCGCATGGGCAGCACCGCCGAGCTGGTGGGGGACTCCACCCTGGAGGACCTGTTCCTGGAGCTGGAGGGGGATGGCCATGGCTAATTTCCGGGCTCTGCTGTGGCTTAACTTCAGGTCCCTGCTGTCCACCATGCGGGTGGGCCGCAAAAAGCGGTCCTACTCCGGCCTGGGCGCTCTGGCCTTAGTGGCCGGGCTGTCCGTGTATATCTCTGGGGTGTACAGCTCCCTGCTGGCCAGACAGCTTGCCCCGGTGGGGGCGCTCCCCCTGCTGCTGGTATTCATGTCCCTGGTGGCAGTCGTCCTGGGCTTTTTCTTCTCTCTCTTCGCCGCCCAGGGGGTGATCTTCGGCGCTAAGGACAATGACCTGATGCTCTCCCTGCCCATTTCCCCCTTCGCCCTCATGCTCTCCCGCACCCTGGCCCTCTACCTGGAGAACCTGGTGTCCACCGTCTTTGTGCTCCTGCCCGCCGGAGTGATCTATCTGTGGTACGGCGGACCGGGAGGCTGGGCGGTGCTCCCTCTGCTGCTGGTAAGCGCCCTCTTTCTCAACCTGCTGCCTACTCTGCTTACTCTGATTATCGGATTTGCGCTGGCCTGGCTGTCCAGCCGGTTCCCCCGGAAAACCCTGGCCACCTCTCTGCTCCAGCTGCTCCTGCTGGCTCTGATTCTGGTAGGCTCCTTCTGGCTGGGTAGTTCCATCAACAACGTGGGAAACGCCGTCCCCGCCATTCTGGCCTTCTTCCAGGGCTGGGGCCGGCCCTTCCTCATGCTAGCCAACGGGGTAAGCGACGGGGACCCGCTCCAGCTGCTGGGGCTGTGGGCTCTGTGCCTGATCCCCTTTCTGATGGTGACGTGGCTCTTTGCCTGGCAGTACAAGGCCATTATCACCCGTATGTCCACCCACCGCTCCCGCTCGGACTACAAGCTGGGCAAGCTGACCGCCGCCGGACAGCGGGGGGCTCTGCTGCGCAAGGAGGCCCGCCGGTGGATCGGCACCCCCGTCTATGTGTTCAACACCGGCATCGGCCTGCTGCTGATCCCTGGGGCGGGCGTAGCCGCCCTACTCAACCGGGCCGCCATTGCCCGGTTTCAGGTCATGGCCGGCGGACTGGAGCTGGCCCCCCTGATCCTGGTGTGCATGGGCTTCTGCCTGTCCACTATTTCCATCACCGCCTCCTCCATCAGCCTGGAGGGCAAACAGATTTGGCTCCTCCAGTGCGCCCCCGTCCCCGCTTCCACGATCCTGGGCATAAAGATGGCCTTCCAGCTGCTGGTCACCCTGCCCTGCCTGCTGGTGGGTTGGCTGCTGCTCTCCCTGTCCTTCGCGCTCTCTCCCGCGGAGTGGGGTGTTGCTGCTGGCAGACGGCCTGCTCTTCGCCCTGCTGTGCGCCCCTCTGGGGCTGTGGCTCAACCTGCGCTTCCCCAAGCTGGACGCCGTCAACGACGCGGTGGTGGTCAAGCAGTCCATGGCCGCCGTGCTGGCCACCTTCCTGCCCATGGTGTTGCTCATTCCCTTCTTCCTGGCCTGGCTCTTTCTCTTGGACACCCTGGGCTCCCCGGGGATCCTGGGGCTCTATGCCGCCGTGCTGGCGCTGGCCGCCAGCGGGGCCTTCGCCCTGGTGCGGCGGCAGGGGCCGGTACTCTTCCGGCAGCTTTCAGAATAGTGACAAATTGCTACAATTTGGGGGTGGGCCTTGCGCCAACCCCCAAATTTGCTTTACAATAGAGACGCTATTAGGTAACATAATGCCAGGAGGCTCTCTATGAAACGATTTTTCCGCCTGCCCGCCCTCGGGCTGGCTTTTACTTTGCTATTTTCCACCGCCGCTCAGGCCCTCACGCCCGATCAATGCAGAGATCTGTTGCAGCAGTACTATATTGACGACATCCCCCAAACCGTATTGGACCAGGAGACCATCCAGCAGATGCTGGAGGCCCTGGGGGATCCCTACACCCAGTACTTCACCCCGGAGGAGTATAAGCTCTTCACCTCCTCCATGGAGGACACCGTGCTGGTGGGAGTGGGGGGCACCTTCTCCCTGACAGAGGGGGGACTGCTTACCGAGCGGGTCTTTGAAGGCTCCGCAGCCGACAAGGGCGGGCTCCAGGTGGGAGACATCGTGACCCACGCCGATGGCAAGCCCCTGTCCGGGCTCACCCTGGATGAAGCGGGCCAGCTCCTCCGGGGGGAGGAGGGCTCCTCTATCACTCTGACCTACCTGCGAGAGGGAAAGAAACACACCGCCAAGCTCACCCGTACCGCCTTCCTGGTACCCACGGTATACAGCCAGCTGGTGGATGGGCACATCGGATACCTGGACTGCGACACCTATGGGGTGGACACCCTCACCCACTTTGTGGACGACATGACAGCGTTCAGCGGCCTGGCCACCAGCTGGATCGTGGACCTGCGGGACAACCCCGGCGGGGATTACTACGCTTCCATGGGCACGGTGGGCTGCTTTGCCGGGGAGGACGCCCTGTCCTACCTGTTGGATAACCAGGGCAAATATTCCGCCTACCGGACCGCTGTGGAGTCCAGGACCATGTACCCCGCCCTGGTACTCACCAATGAAAACTCCGCCAGCGCCGCCGAGCTCTTCGCCTCCAGCATCCGGGACACCGGGACCGGCATTCTGCTGGGGGAGCGCACCTACGGCAAGGGGGTAGCCCAGAGCGTTCTGGACCAGACCACCCTGCCCGACTATTTTCCCGATGGAGACGCCATCAAGATCACCTCCTACCGTTTTTACAGCCCCGGCGGCGCCACCAATGACACCGTGGGCGTGATCCCTCACCTGCTGTTGGACGACGACCTGGCCGACGAGGCCGCCCTGCTTCTCTCCACCCCCGCGCCCGCCGGAGATACCACCGGATACCTCCGCGTCGACCTGGAGTGGCGGTGGTATATCGACCTGGACCAGGCCCTGAGCCCGGAATATCAAGAGGCCTTTGTGGCCCTGCTGGAGGCGCTGCCCGACCAGGTGAAGGTATGGCAAGGCACTGGCGGCGCCGACGGCTGGACCCAAACCTCTGCCGCCGCCCTGGCGGAAGCCCACGGCCTCACCGACTATACCCGCCGGGGCTTCACTGACAGCGCCGACTCTCCGTACCGCGCCTCCATCGACCTGCTGGCCACCTACGGCATTCTCCAGGGTACTGGGGATGGCACCTTCCAGCCTGAGACTCCCCTTACCCGGGCTCAGCTGTGCGCCCTGCTGGCCCAAGCCCTCAACTGCAAGATGCCCTCGGGCGAGAGCCAATTCACCGACGTGGATATGAATGCCTGGTATGGTCCCGCCGTCAACGCCCTGGCCTCTATGGGGCTGGTCAACGGAGTGGGAGGCGGCCGGTTTGATCCCGACGCTCCGGTGAGCCACGAGCAGTTTGTCACCATCATGGGCCGGCTGGCTCAACGTCTGAGCATGGTGATGGACCTGGCATGGCAGAACCGGCCGGACACGGCGGGTGATTCCTTTGTCGGCTGGTCCGACTGGGCGGCAGAGGAGGCCTGGCTGCTGGCGGAGGGACAGACCGGCCTGCTGGGCAACTCCATCAACCTTCTGTGGGATCTCCCCCAGGATATCGATCCCGACGCTGTCACCACCCGGGAGGAAGCCGCCGCACTCACCTGCACACTGCTGCAATGGGTGGGTATTCTGCCCGAATTATCCTGAGTCCAGCGGGGCTGCCGCCATCCGGCAGCCCCGTTTTATGTCTCCCTTTTCCGGCTATCTTCACAGAATCTTTATAGATTCTACCCCGCTTTCCCGCTCTTTTCGCATAGACTTTTTTTCATACCTATGGTAGAATGGTGTGAATTTATGGACATGATCCAATGGAGGTCATTGCATTTGAGGACTGATGTATTGGGCGTGGGCTTTGACAATCTGACTCTGACGGAGGCCGCCGCTACCGGGGCCGCGCTGGCGGACGCCGACGGATTTCACTACGCTGTCACCCCCAATCCCGAGTTTATCCTGGCCGCCCGGAAGGACCCCCAGTTTCGCCAGGTCCTGCAGCAGGCTCATCTGGTGCTCCCCGACGGAGTCGGCGTGATTCACTCTGCCAAGATCCTGGGCCGGCCGCTGAAGGGCCGGGTCCCCGGCATCGAGTTTGCCCAGGCCCTGATGGCCTGGATGGCAAGCCACGGCAAGCGGCTCTTTCTCCTGGGTGCCAAGCCCGGTGTGGCCGAGTTGGCCGCCGCCCGGCTGAAAAGCGCCTACCCTGGGCTCATCGTCTGCGGCACCCATGATGGCTACTTCAAGGAGGACGGCCCGGTAGTAGAGGAGATCCGCGCCGCCGCCGCCGACGTGGTGTTTGTCTGTCTGGGCGCCCCCAAGCAAGAATTCTGGATGGTGAAAAACGGTCCCGCTACCGGAGCCCATCTGATGGTGGGCCTGGGCGGCTCCCTGGACGTGTTTGCCGGGGTAGTGGAGCGGGCCCCCAAGGCTTTTCAAAAGCTGGGCCTGGAGTGGCTCCACCGGCTCATGAAAGAGCCCAAGCGCATCGGTCGTATGGCCAAGCTGCCCTTGGTGCTGTGGTACGCCGCCGGAGCCCGCATCCGTGGAAAGTGACCCCTTTCTCCGGCGGAAGTTCTGTGTGTCCTGGGCCGGAAGGGCCCAAATGATAAAATGAGGTGTAATTTACATGGTTGCCATTTTACTGGGTGAAGGTTTTGAGGAAAGTGAGGCTCTGGTACCCGCCGACCTGCTGCGGCGGGCCGGGCTCAAGGTGTGCCTGGTGGGTCTGAACAGCCTCCAGGTCACTGGCGGACACGGTATTACCGTTACCGCCGATACCACTCTGGATCAGCTCTCTCCTGAGGATCTGAAAATGCTGGTGCTCCCTGGCGGGCTGGGCGGCGTGGAGGCCATCCACAGCTCCACCCCAGCCCTGACCCTGATCCAGCGGTGCAGTGATCACGGCTGCTGGCTGGCGGCCATCTGCGCCGCCCCCACCATTTTGGCCAATTTGGGGATTCTGGACCGCCGTCGCGCGGTGTGCTATCCCGGCATGGAGGATATGATGGGCTCCGCCGTAGTACAGAAGGGGACCCCCGTGGTGGTGGACGGCCATATCGTCACCGGCGAGGCCGCCGGTTCCGCGTTTGCCTTCGGCCTGACCCTGGTAGAGGTGCTGAAGGGTACGGAAGCTGCCCATCAGGTCAAGCATGCCGTCCACTATCACGGCTGAGAAGACCGCCCTGCGCGCCGCCGCCCTGGCTACCCTGGAGGGTCTGTCCTCTCAGGACCGGCAGGACAGCGACCGAGCTCTTTTCCGCCGTTTTCTGGCCCTGCCCCAGGTAGGGCAGGCCTCCACCCTGCTGCTCTACTACGGCATGGGGGTAGAGCCGGACACCAAAACGCTCTTTTCTTCCCTGTGGAAGGCCGGGAAGGCGCTCTGTCTGCCCCGGTGCCTGCCAGGGAACCAAATGGAGGCCCGGCTCGTCCAAAGGACAGAGTCTCTGATCCGTCATCCCTATGGGATGCTGGAGCCGGGGGAGGACTGTCCCCGGCTGGAGCCCGCACAGATCGATCTTGCCCTGGTGCCTGGCCTGGCATTTGACCGGGCGGGAGGCCGCTTGGGTCGGGGCGGCGGGTATTATGACCGCTGGTTGGCTGGTTTCTCCGGGGTGACTGTGGCCCTGTGCCGACAGGCTGTTTTCTTCAACGCCCTGCCCCGTCTTCCTCACGACCTGGGAGTGGATCTGGTGGTCACCGAGACCGGCCTGTACGGCCCGTCCCATTCCGTCCCATTGGAAAGCGGGGCGTAGCCCCGCCTTCCAACGCTAGGTACGGCTCAGCAGCAGCCGTCGTTGCAGCCGCAGTTGTTGCCACAGCCGCAGTTATTGCCGCCGCAGCCGCAGCTGTTGCCACCGCCGCAGCAGCAGCACAGCAGGATGATGATCAGGATGATC
Organism: Pseudoflavonifractor phocaeensis; assembly: GCF_016901955.1. Classification (GTDB taxonomy): domain Bacteria; phylum Bacillota; class Clostridia; order Oscillospirales; family Oscillospiraceae; genus Flavonifractor; species Flavonifractor phocaeensis_A. The sequence goes on along the minus strand of NZ_JACJLC010000024.1, from coordinate 7,207 downwards.
CACAGGCAGCTGTTGCCGCCAAACCCGTTGTTGCCAAAACACATTGTCATCTCACCTCACTTGCCTGAACTGACCCATACTATGCCTTGAGGTGAGCACAGGTTCCGGCTGTACGCTGGTTTTGTTAGGAGTTGAACTTCCATGTCTCAAGAGGAATACCGTAACCAGGACGGGATGGAGAATCCCTCCCGGGCCAGTCATCCCGGCAAACGGCTGGCACCCTCCGGCAAATCCGAGGGCTCCCGAACCGAAAAAGCCTCCCGCCCCCGGAAAAAGCGCAAACGACTGGGTGCCTGGGGCGTGCTCATCTATGTGGTGTGCGTGCTGGGCGTCTCCGCCCTGCTGGCCGGGGTGAGCTGGATGTGGGCCAACGATGTGCTGGCCCTGAACAAGGCCGAGCACTCCGCCGTGGTGGAGGTGGCGGAGGGTGACACCGTGGATCAGGTCGCCGACAAACTAAAAGAGAACGGCCTGATCGAGTATCCCTTTGTTTTCAAGCTGTTCTGCGCCTTTACCCACGTCAGCGGCGCCGCCGGAGAGGAAGATGCCAAGATCACCCCGGGCACCTATGAGTTGAACACCGATATGGACTATCGGGCCCTTGTCTCCAGCATGGGCTCCAGCTCCTCCAGCCGTCTGACCACCACGGTCACCATTCCTGAGGGTACCACCCTGGCGCAAATTTTCCAGATGCTAGAGAATGCCGGTGTGTCCACCGTGGAGCACCTCACCGAGACTGCCGCCAACTATGACTTCAAGTTCTCCTTCCTTCAGGGCGAGCTGCCTCTGGGAGACGCCACCCGCCTGGAGGGTTATCTCTTCCCCGACACCTATGAGTTCTATATGGGTGAAAATCCGGTAAGCGTGCTCAACAAGATGATCCTCCGCTTTGACGAGATCTTTACCGATGAGATGCGCCAGGCCATGACCGACAAGGGCATGACAGTCAACGACGCGGTGATCATCGCCTCCCTCATTGAAAAGGAGACCGACGGCACCGATCAGGGAAAGATCTCCTCGGTAATCTATAACCGCCTGCTCAACCCCACCAGCGAGACGGCTGGCTATCTGAACATCGACGCCTCTATCCTGTATGCCACTGGCGGCACCGAGGTGGATCTGAACGCCGATACCCCCTACAACACCTCCACCCACACCGGCCTGCCCCCCACTGCCATCTGCTGCCCCGGCGTGGACGCCCTGAAGGCAGCTGTGTCGCCTGAGTCTACCTCTTACTACTTCTACGCCCTGGGGGATGACGGAGTCCACCACTTCTTCAACTCCTACAGCCAGCACCAGGCCTTTGTGGCCAGTCAGGAGCTGTACCAGAATGGCTGATAAAATTGAACTGCTTTCCCCCGCCGGGGACATGGAACGGCTGCGGATGTCGCTGGCCTACGGCGCGGACGCGGTCTATCTGGCGGGCAGCGACTTCGGTATGCGAGCCTTCGCCGGTAATTTCACCCCCGACCAGATGCGCCAGGCGGTGGAGCTCTGCCACAGTCGGGACGTATCCGTCCACGTCACCTGCAACACCATGCCCCGCAACCGGGAGGTGGACAGGCTGCCGGAGTGGCTGGAATACCTCCAGGACCTGGAGGTGGACGCCGCTATCGTGGCCGACGTGGGGGTGCTCTCTCTGCTCAAACGCTACGCCCCCAAGGTGAAGGCCCACATCTCCACCCAGGCCAGCATCTCCAACTACCAGGCTGCCCGGGCCTGGTACGAGCTGGGGGCCAGCCGGGTGATCCTGGCCAGGGAGCTCTCCCTGGAAGAGGTGCGGGAGATCAGGGCCAAAGCCCCCAGGGAACTGGAGATCGAGGCCTTTGTCCACGGCGCCATGTGTGTTAGCTACTCCGGCCGATGCCTCCTGTCCAACTATATGACCGGACGGGACGCCAACCGGGGAGCCTGTGCTCAGCCCTGCCGCTACAAGTACGCCCTGGTCGAGGAAAAGCGCCCTGGGGAATACTTCCCCATTGGGGAGGACGAGGGGGGCGCCTATATCATGAACTCCCGGGACATGTGTATGATCGACCACATCCCGGAGCTGATGGAAGCCGGAGTAGACTCTCTGAAGATCGAAGGCCGTGCCAAAAGCGCCTATTATGCCGCTGCCGTTACCGCTGCCTACCGCCATGCCATTGATGCGGCGGCGGAAGGCCATGCTCTGGACCCGGTGTGGCGGGCGGAGGTGGACAAGGTGAGCCACCGGCCCTACTCCACCGGCTTCTGGTTTGGCCAGCCCGGACAGTACACCGGCGATGCCCGGTATATTCGGGACTGGCAAGTGGTTGCTGTGGTGGAGTCCTGCGGCCCCGACCGCCGGGCCCTGTGCTCCCTGCGTAACAAGTTTGCCGTTGGAGATGAGCTGGAGCTCATTGGCCCCGGCCTGAAACCGGTGACTCTCACCGCTCCCCTGATGGCGGACACTGACGGCTTTCCCCTTCAGGAGCCCCGTATCCCTCAGATGAAATTTTATATGGATCTCCCTGTCCAGGCCCCACCCCTGTCCATTCTTCGTGCTTGCCGGGAAAATTCATAAGAGAACGCCAGGCTGTTTTTGGCCTGGCGTTTTTATGACCAAAAGCTCTTTGTTCCCAGGTCCAACGCAGTCTCTCCATTCGCTATGGTGTACTTAAGACGACAGGCGGGTAAGGCTCGGCACAGCTCCTACCGCACCCCCTGCCGCTTCTAACAAAAAATATTTTGCCCTCCGGATTTTTCCGGCGGGCAATTTTATTGCTTAAATAAAGTTATGTATCTCAAACGCTTTATAATTTATACCATTTAGTTTAACCAAAAAAGTTACAGTTATATTTTTAACTATATTGTCACAAAAATCACTATAATTAGTTAAAAAATAAACTTTTTTAAACTTATTGACAAGTTTCCTTTTTATGCTATACTTGCCTCAAACAAAGCGGACGACCTGCCCGCCAGAAGGAGGAACTATATTATGTCTACTTACTACTTCCTGCCCACCCGCAACGTTTTTGGTGAAGGAGCCGTCAACGAAGCTGGCGCGCTGCTGGGCAGTCTGAATGTAAGCCGCGCCATGATCGTCACTGACAAGTTCCTGGCCCAGTCCGGCATGGCCGCCAACATCCAGGAGATCCTGTCCGCCTCTGGCATCCACTCCGTGGTCTTTGACGGAGCAGAGCCCAACCCCACCGACAAGAACGTAGAGGCAGGAGTAGACTTCTTCCATGCCAACCAGTGCGATTCCATCATCTCTCTGGGCGGTGGTTCTTCCCATGACTGCGCCAAGGGTATCGGCCTGGTGGCCAGCAACGGCGGACGCATCCACGACTACGAGGGCGTGGACAAGGCCACCAAGGATGTGGTCCCCCTGATGGCCATCAACACTACCGCCGGTACCGCCTCCGAAATCACCCGCTTCTGCATCATCACTGATACCAGTCGGAAGGTAAAGATGGCCATCGTGGATTGGCGGGTTACCCCCAAGATCGCCGTCAACGACCCCGTGCTCATGAAGGGTATGCCCGCCTCCCTCACTGCCGCTACCGGTATGGATGCCATGACCCACGCCATTGAGGCCTATGTATCCACCGCCGCCAACGTGCTCACCGACTCCGCCGCCCTCATGGCCGTGAAGATGATCTACCAGTACCTGCCCAAGGCGGTTGCCAACGGCGATTACATGTGGGCCCGCGACAAGATGGCCTATGCCCAGTATCTGGCCGGCATCGCCTTCAACAACGCCTCCCTGGGCTATGTCCACGCCATGGCCCACCAGCTGGGCGGCTACTACAACCTGCCCCACGGCGTGTGCAACGCCATTTTGCTGCCCTACGTGGAGGAGTTCAACCTCATCGGCAACCTGAACCGGTTCCGTGATCTGGCAGAGGCCATGGGCGAGAAGGTAGACGGCCTGTCCACCGGGGACGCCGCCGCCAAGGCCATCCAGGCCATTCGCACCATCAGCAAGCAGGTGGGTATCCCCGCCAACCTGAAGGTGCTGGGGGTCAAGCCGGAGGACTTCGAGGTCATGGCTGAAAACGCCATGAAGGATGTCTGCTGTCTGACTAATCCCCGCAAAGCCACCAAGGAACAGGTCATTGAGATCTACCGCCGGGCCTACGAGGGCGAATAAGCATACTCCGCATCCACGTCAATGCTCATACAACCGCAAGCGGGACTGTTGCGAAAGCAACAGTCCCGCTTTTGTTGTCATGAGCAATCAGTTTGACCTATTGCGCCTTTGTCCAGGCTTACAGCTCCAGATATTCATAGAGGTTGAGCATGGTGGTAATGCTCTGCTCCCGGCTGTAGCTCTGAGCCGGATCAAACCGGCCTCCGCCCACGCCGTTCATGATCTTACCCCCCTGGACCTGTCCCACGGCCTCCAGAGCCCAGGAAGAAATGGAGGCGCTGTCCACAAAGTCCGTCGGTGTCAGGGGCAGAGGCTGATCCAGTGCCTCGGCCAGTCGAGCCAGCATGACGGCGGCCTGCTCCCGGTTCAGGGGATCGTTGGGATGGAAGCTGCCATCCCCCACGCCGTTTACCACCCCCAAGTAGGCGGCTTTCTGTACGTTCACATCGTTGGTATCGGTAAATGTGAGTCGTCCGGCCACCGTGGTCCCGGTGACCGTTTCATAGAACTGGACCGCCAGGGCGCAGAACTCGCCCCGGGTGGTGGCCTGCGTGAAGCTGCTCTGAAGGGCAGAGGGCACCAGCCCCAGAGCCACCGCCTCAGACACATCGGCCTGGGCCCAGCCGGAGGGGAGCTCATAGGAGTTGGCGGCAAAGAAGTCCACCTGATAGGTAAAATCTACCGCAGCACCGTCCTTGGACTTCAGCCCATCGATAGTGACCTGATAGACCCCTTCATAGCTCTCCACTCCGTCGGGGCGGAAAATGATGCAGTTGGAAACACCGTAGCCGCCGGTATCCACGTTGAGATAGAGGCCGGAGGAAGCCATCTTATAGCTCTGGCTACCGCTTAGGGTCCAGGTCTTGCCGTCGCTCTGGCGGGTAATGGTCACCGTCAGGTCGGACATTCTGGGGATCGTGTAATTCTGGGGATTAAGGGTAACGCTCCAGGCGGTATTCTTGGTAAAGCCCAGGGTATCGCTGGGGAAATTCCCCGAGGCAGGCCAACTGATGAAGTCATAATCACAGCCGCTGCCGCTCCGGTCAAACACCTTTTCCACCACATAGCCGTTGTATCTGCTGCCTGGATTCTCAGCATAGCCGAATCCCACCTTGCCCAAGGTGGGATTGAGCTGCCACCGCCGGTGGCCCAGCCGGCTGACGTTGCTGGCGTCGCTGTCATCCATAAAGCCGTCGGGAGAATTGCCCAGATGCCGGCCGACATACAGGTTACTGGAAGAGACCGCCTCATAGGCCTGCTCATAGAAGCTGTCGCTCATGTCCTCAGGCTGGCCGGGATAGTGGCTCAGAACACCGTTGTGGGCGGTAAGTACCGCGCCGTACTGGGCATTCTCCGACAGAGCCTGGTCCAGGGTCACCGCAGGCAGGCCAGCGATCCGCCGCAGTACGTTGAGCCGGTTCACCGCAGTCATCAGCGCCTCCTGGCTCACCTTGCCGGTGGCATAGGGGGCGTTGACCACGGGCTCCACATCAAAGACATGGTCTGGCATAGTGGTTGGAGTGCCCTGGATCAGCTGGGCAATCTCCCCTTTGGACAGCTTGGCCATCTCGGTGGAGCCGCTGCTCCGCAGACCGGATGCCGACGCGGCCGGCAGTGCCGTCACCAGGGCAGCCAGCACACACAGGGACGCCAAAGTCCGTCTCAGGCGACTGTTTAATCTCATATCCGTCATTCCTTTCTCTTCCGCGTCTCCGGCAATGGGTACCGGAGCTGTTCTAAACTTTATGATAGCACCCAGCCGCTACCGCTGTCAACGGCCCCCAAAAGACAAGGCAGGGGCCCGCTGTTCCCAGCGGGCCCCTGCCCTCTTCGGTTAGATCAGGTTTCCTGGAGCGCCTGGATCAGATTGGTGAAAATCTGAGCGGCCTCCGCCCGGGTAAGCTGGCCCTGAGGATCCAGCAGATTCCCGTCCTTGCCGTTGAGTACTCCGGCATCCACCGCCCAGGCCATGGCCTGGGCGGCCCAGTCAGACACAGTATCCCCGTCGGGATAGTCTGCAAGGGCGTTTTCCGCGGCGGCCACATCATAGCCCTGGAGCTGGGCATAGCGGTAAGCCAGCACCACCAGCTGCTCCCGGGTTACCACCTCTTCGGGGCCGAAGGTCTGGCCGTTGCCCTCCATCACACCGTGAACCACAGCCCAGCTCACCCCGGCGCTGTACCACTGTCCGGCAGCCACATCGGCAAAGGAGAGGTCCTCCTCCTCCGGGGAACCGGCCAAACGGTAAAGAATGGTGGCTACCATGCCTCGGGTGGTGGTCTCGTCAGGAGAGAAGGTGGTGACGCCGGTGCCGGTCATCAGGCCCTGTTCCGCCATAAAGGATACAGCCTCATAGTACCAGCTGCCCTGAGACACATCGGTAAATCCGGTCTGAACGGCGGTATTCCCCTTCCTGACCGGCTTCCCGGGAGGGTGGGCGGTATGCGCGCCGCTTGCGGCGTGAATGCCGTCCCGCCCTCCTGGGAATTCTAAGGGAAGGGGATCAGCCCACGCCGCGGTCGGCGAAAAGAAGCTGCAGCTGGCTGAGTACCAGATCCCAATTCTGACATCTGGCGTGCCAGTGCTTTACGATCCGCTGGGACGCCAGATAGAGCATCCTCCTCAGAGAATCGTCGTTGGTAAAGCTGGGTTTATTTTTCGTGATCTGCCGGAACTGCCGGTTCAGGCCCTCGATGATGTTGGTCGTGTATATGATTTTCCGAATCTCCGGCGGGTATTCAAAGAAGGTACTCAGGACCTCCCAGTTGTCCTCCCAGCTCTTGACGCAGGAGGGGTACTGCTTGTGCCAGGCATCGGAGAACCGGCGCAGGTTCTCTTCCGCCTCGTCCAGGGTAACGGCGGTGTAGATCTTCTTCAGGTCGGCAATGACCTTCTTGATGTCCTTATAGCTGACATACCGGGTGGAGCTGCGGATCTGGTGGACGATACACCGCTGTAGACGGCTCTTGGGATAGACCGCCCGGATGGCATCCATCATGCCGCAAAGACCGTCAGTGCAGAACAGATAGACGTCCAAAACACCCCGGCTTTTGAGGTCATTCAGCACATTCAGCCAAAATTTGCTGCTCT